>NZ_JBWKKU010000008.1:0-214667 GCF_056431445.1 Saccharopolyspora sp. NPDC045941 | reverse complement strand
GGTGGGTTGGCGGCTCAGCTCTCCCTCAAAAAAACAACCAAAAAAAAAACAAAACAAAAAACAACAACCACCCCACCCCCCCCCCCCCCATCCTCCCCCCCCCCCCCCCCCCCCCGGGACGGCGAGGGTGTCCGCCGCAGGCGATGGGTTCACCGGTGGCGCGTCGTCCCCGGCGGGAACGACGGCTTGCCAGAAGGCATGTCGGAGCCTCCGCCGGAGGACTTGCCGGGCACCTCGGACGAACCGTCGGAGCCGCCAGAACTCATGGTCTGGTTGATCCAGTCGGCGTGCGCCACGACGTTGCTGTAGATGCCCGGCTTCTCCGCGCAATTCTCGGCCATGCCGCGGCTGGTCGCTCCGACCAGTTCAAATTCGCTGCCGTCCTGCACTACGGCCGGGCCACCGGAGTCGCCGTAACAGGCGTTCACCTTGCCCTCCTGATTGTCGATGCACAGCTCCCGTGCCGAATCGAACCCGTCCTGCGAGCTGCTGCAGTTCGCCGGGGCGAGCGTCTTGGTGTCCAGCTCCTTCAACTTCACCGGCGGCTCGCCGCACTTGGGCGTCCCGCACGTCTGGCCCCAACCGAGCAGCTGCAGCGCGGTGCCGGACTCCGGTGCGGTGGTGGCGATCTTGATCGGCTGCTCCTGCACCGGGTTCGACAGGTGGACCAGGGCCACGTCGTAGCCGGCGGAGACGTCGCTGCCGGCCTGCTTCTGCTTCGACTTGGGGTGGGCCACGAACTTGTCCGGCTTGACCACCTCGCCACCGCTGGTGCGGTCGGTCGTCCCGATCCGGTACTGGACGTTGCCGGGCTGCTGCCCGTCCACGCAATGCGCGGCGGTGACCAGCCACTCCTTGTCGATCAGCGAGGCGCCGCAGTGGTGCTTGCCGTCGGTGGACTGCATGGACGCCATGAAGCCGTAGGTCTGAGTCGCTTGGCCACCGCCGATGACGAAGGGCGCAGCCGCGGCGGTCGTCGCCGCAAGCGAAAGGCTGGCCAGGATCGTCACGGCGACCGCAAGAACGCCTCGGACCAGAGAACCTCGGGGCATGTTCTCTCTCCTCCCGCCCCAGCTGGCGCCCCGGGGGATGAGCAACGCCAGGAGCTGGGGGTTCGTGTGCAATTTCCGGGCGATACTGCCTGTTACGACGACTAATCGCGTTAACCCGAATGGGGGGTTCACCGCGGGTGCTCACTCGGCTATCGAGAGTACAAAGGGACACCCGTTGAACGCGGTGCCTCATGTGAATGCGGCGCCGCATGGGCCATGAAGGGTTCACGAGACCGGTGGGCACGGATGGGGCGCGAGACCGACCGGCGGACCGCATTCCGGTCCCACTGCGAGCCGGAAGCTCTCTTCAACGCTCACAGCCCCGGGGGCAGCCCGGTCGACCCGCCGGGAAGCGCAGTGGGTCAGGCACAACGCCGTGCGACCCGCGAAAGCCCTGACCGCGGTCGGCGAGCGATCCCGACCCGCCAGCCCTGCCGGGAACACCGTCGCCTCGACGTGGATGTCGAAGGATCTCGGTGCGGGTCCGCAACGCGGTGGTGTCGTGTTCGAGGCCGGATCCTGCTCCGGAAGTCCACAGTGGATCGCTGAGCCCGTTCGGGCAGGCCGTTCTGGAGGTCGCCGGTTGGCTCGTGCAGTCGACCGGCGGACGAGGCCGGATGCGAAGCGGTGCGGCCACCCCGGTGGTGATGTCAGGTTCGGCGCTCGGGATCGTTGCAGCTCGACGCGTCGAAGGCGGCCGTGCCGGCTTCCGGGGTCCACCTCTGGAACAGCGGCAGCAGATCGGCTGCCACTACAGAGCGCAACCCGTCCGGAGTGGGCACGACGACACGCATCATCGGGTAGTAGTCCGCGAACACCTGCCGGTCACGCCCACACGGGCCCGTGACACCGCGCCCGTCGCTGCCGACCGCGACGATGCACTTCATCTGCCGCGCGCCCTGGGCCCGAGCCGCGCCGAGTGCGACCAGCTCGGCGCATGGGCCGCCGGTGAAGTGGAAGAGGTTCACGCCGCTGAACATGCGGGAATCGGCCGCCATCACAGCGGCGCCCATCGTGTGGATGCCGTCCTCGTCAGGACCGGAATCCGCGTTGGCGTCGATCGTTCGGCGGGCGAGCTCGACCAGTTCGCCTTCCTCCGCGTTGAGCGGTCGCGCCGAAGGCGGTACGTACATGCTGACTTCCTCCTGACAGTCCGGACACCACCTTCGTCAAGGGCGTAGCCGACCGCCGGCGAAATTCGCGGTCCTGTCGAAGACCAGTCACGCCGGCAACAGCGGAATAGTCGCCCAGTTGCTCGCACAACAGGCGGAAAGAAAGCCATGGGATCGGCGCTCCCTCGAACGCCGATCCCGCGACCTGCACGAAGAACGTCGGACCGAGAGGATTTGAACCTGCGCCGACGCCCAGCTCGTCAAAAGCGCTCCGCCTGCGGTGAGCGGAGCCGGTTGCGGGTGTCCAGCACGCGGTCGGCGTAGCGCTCCAGCAGCGCCCAGTCGAGCATGTCGTGGTCGGCCAGCACGATGATCAGGTCGGACTGGGAGATCTGGTCGGCATCGAACCCCACCATCCGCACGTGGGGCGGAACTTCGTCCGGGTCGATGAGGGGGTCGACCGCGCGCAGGTCGGCGCCGAGCCGGTCGAGGCGCTCGGCCACGGCCATCGACGGGGAGTTGCGTGCGTCGCCGGAGTTCGCCTTGTAGGTCAGCCCGATCAGCAGGATCGCGCTGCTGTTCACGGATTTGCGGCGCCGGTTCAGGTGTTCCGTGGCACGTGCGACGACGTAGTCGGGCATGTGCTTGTTGACGTCGTTGGCGACGTCGACCAATCGGAACTCCCGTCCGAGGGAACGTCGCACCTGCCAAGACAGGTACGAGGCGTCGATCGGCAGGCAGTGCCCGCCGACTCCGGGGCCGGGTGAGAAGCGCATGAACCCGAACGGTTTGCTGGCCGCCGCATCGAGGACCGACCACAAGTCCACCCCGAGTCCGTGCGAGAACACCGCGAGTTCGTTGACCAACGCGATGTTGATGTGCCGGAAGGTGTTCTCCAGGAGTTTTGCCAGTTCCGCCTCCCGAGTTCCCGGCACCGGAACGGTCACTTCCACCAGCTGGTCGTAGAAGTCGCGGACGACGCGCAGCGATCCCGGGTCCACACCGGACACGATCTTGGGCGTGTTGTGGAACTTCCAGGTCGGGTTGCTCGGGTCGATGCGTTCCGGGCTGTAACCGACGTAGAAGTCGGTTCCTGCTCGCAGTCCTGAACCGGACTCCAGGATCGGCACGAAGATCTCCTCCGTGGTCCCGGGATAGGTGGTGGACTCGAGCACTACGCAGCAGCCGGGCGAGATGTGCGTGGACAACGCACGGGCGGCATCTTCGATGTAACGCAGGTCCGGCGCGCCGTCGTGAAGTGGGGTAGGAACGCAGACCGAAGCGAACTCGAAACCGCGCAATTCCGCGTGCTCGGTGGTCGGTAGGTACCGGCCCGTCGCCAGAGCGGCCGCGAGTCGCTCGTCGTCCACGTCGTCGATGAAGGACTTGCCCCTCTGGAGCAGATCGATGCGGTCCTCGTCGACGTCAAGACCGACGACGTCGAATCCGGCCTCGCAGGCGCGCATGGCGACGGGAAGGCCCACGTAGCCCTGGCCCACGATGACCACTCGTGCACCGGTCATTCCGATCACCTCCCCCGGGCTTCTCCTGGCTGCGTTCGTCCGCGGAGGTGCGACGGCACGCTGCGTGTTCACGGCTGATCGGTCATCGCGCTGCATGAAGCCTCCTAGCAGAAGTACCGGTAGAGCAGGGAGCCGGCTTTCCCGGTGATGTCATCGGAGACGGATTCGTCGGTGAGCAGACCGGTGATCTCGCCGAGCAGATCGTCCACTTCAGAACGTGCAGTCGATGATCCGCGCTGTGAGCGCAAGGTCACGACCTGCTTCTCGTCGTCGGCGTACTTCCGCTTGAAGCGCAGCAGCCCAGGCTGGTCGAGGTCGCTGACACCCCAGTCGACCAGCCGCAGCCCGCGATCCGCGGCCCAGCGGATCGCGGCCCAGTAGATCGCGTCGTTGGGGCGCAGTTGCAGCCGGTCCTGCAATGACGAGCCGAACTTGAAGTGCAGCACGCCGTTCCACTGCAGGAACACCGCGGCGGCGACGGGTTCATCGCCCGCGCGCGCCGTCATGGTCACGACCGAGTCCTCGGAGTGGAACTGCTCCCAGATGTTCTCGAAGAACTCCATCGGCTGGGCCAGCATTCGGTACTTGTGCTTGCGCAGCCGGACCTGCATCCGGTGGAAGTTCCGCAGCGCTTCCACCCCGGTGTCGGCGGAGATCCGGACGCCGTTCCGCTCCGCTGCGGCTATGTTGCGGCGGGCGTTGGCGGAGATCCGTCGGTGGATTTCGGGCAGGGGGGCGTCCAACCGCGTCGAGTGCCAGGCGAGCCGGCCCGCTTCCCGCAGCCGCGGATCCCGCAAGGGGGCTTCGGAGTGCAAGCACCGCAACGCAATGGGGAGGCCCTGGTCGACGATCCCGTTGGTAAGCCGGCGCCAGACAGCCTCGTCGGGTGCGAACGGGTCCGCCCAATCCGAGAACGGCAGGCTGCACAGCCGTTCGCCGCGGATGTCGTGGACGCGGACCCAGGCGAAGCCGCCGACCACCGCTCCCGATGCGTCCACCGCGATGCGGGCTTCAGGGGTGAAACCGTACGTCCGGCACAGTGCCTCCAGCCACGGCGGGGAGGTGAACACGCTGCCCTGCGGACCAGCGGCGAGTTCGGCCCATCGCGGGTCTTTCCGCGGGTCGACGGTGACGATTTCGGGCGTCGCGCTGCGCATCAGGGCCTTCGCAGGAGTCCGGGAGAGCTGGAACGGCGGTGGCTCCCGCAGCGTTCCCACCGCCGTGGACCGAGCTGCCAGCAGGTCATCGACGGTGATGGAGCCGAGTTCCCGGTGCAGTACCAGGCCGCGGCGACCGAGTTCGGTCGCGAGCTGGCGCTGGTGGTCGTCGATCGCCTCGCCGAACCGGCGCTCCCTGGTGACCACCACCGGCGCCTTCCCCGCATCGAACGCCAGCAGCACGGACCCGGTGCCGGAGTGGCTGATCACCACGTCGGCCGACGAAAGCGCCTCCGCGAGCTGGGTGATCGGCAGGTACGGCTTGGTTTGGATCGGCAGGTCGTCCACCGGCGCCGGACCGGTCTGCCAGAGAACTTCGACCGGCAGACCGGTCGCCTGGTGCAGCGCACCGTCGGGCTCCAGCAGCGGCACCAGAGATTCGATCATCCGGCGGAACGGGTACGTCGATGCGCCGACCGTGACCACCACGCGCAACCGGTCTCCCCGCGGGCGGTCTGCGGTCGTTGCCCGGTAGACGTCGAACTGGCTGCCGCCGTGGCGCCAGCCGTGGCCGGCGGCGTGCGGGTACTGGGTGTACACCCGGACCCGGGGAACCCAGCGGAGCAGTTTTCCGGTCAACGACGGGCTGTTCACCCGTGCGGCGCTTTCGATGTAGTGGCACTCCACGCCGCGCGCGGCCAGGTAGGGCAGGAAACCGAGTGCGATACCGGAACCGGTGGAGATGGCCCGGGTGATGCCCCGGGTACGCCACAGCCGGTGCGCGATCGGCAGGCACCGCAGAACTCCCCGCACGCTGCGGCATCCGACCGGCGGGACGTATACGACGTCCCGATCTGCCAGCATCGACGTGCTCTGCTCGTTGCGGCTGGTCACCCACACCGCCGGACCGTCCGCGGGAATCCGCTCGGACAGGCTGTGCAGCTGGGCCAGGTGACCGCCCGTGGTCGCCACGAAGAGCGTCGTCATCGGGCACCGTCCCCGCGCAGCATCGACGGCAGGGTTCGGGCCAGGATGCCGAGGTCGGTCTGCAGGCTGCGAGACCGCACGTAGACCACGTCCAGGCGGAGCATGTCCAAGGTGCTCATGGTGCTGCGACCGCTGACCTGCCACAGCCCGGTCAGCCCGGGCTTCACCGCGCTCCGTTCGGCGAACTCCGGTGGGAACATCGCGGCCTCCCACTCCAGGCACGGACGGGGTCCGACCAGCGCCATGTCACCGCGCAGCACGTTGAGCAGCTGCGGCAACTCGTCGAGGCTGGTGCGCCGCAGCCAAGAACCAACCGCGGTGATGCGCGGATCGCGGTCCAGCTTGAAGCTGCCGTCGGCGGAAGTGTCCTCGCCGCGCAACTCGCGTGCGATCATGTCGCGCAGCGGTTCGTCGCTGCACCCCAAGCGCATGGTGCGGAACTTGTAGAGCGTGAACGGCTTTCCGCCCTGCCCGACCCTGCGTTGCCGGAACAGCGCTGGGCCCCGGCTGGCGAGGCGGATGATGCCGGCGACGATGAGCATCGGCGGCGCGAGAACAGCCAACCCGACGGCCGCACCGACCACGTCGATCCCGCGCACCACGGACCGCTCCCACCGAGGTCGCCGACCGCACGGCGTCAACGGTTCCGGTGAGCGCTGCGCCCGCACCGCCGGTGTCGGTCTCCTATGTTGTGCGAGACCGATCGAGAGCAGGATCTTGAGTGCCGTGCTCGTCATCACCAAGCCTCCCAGACATGATCGCCAGCAGAACGAACAGCAGATCGCCGAACCCGCGGACCACCAGGTGGATGTCGATCAGCGACAGGATCAGGACCATCCACCAAGCGACCTCGAGCGTTGCCGCGCACGCCCCTACCGAGCCGGGACGCGGGGCCAGCCGCCTGGCCCCGCGCAGCACCGCGACCGACAGCCAGACGAACCCGATCAGCAGTGGAATCCCGCCGACCCAGAGGAAGAACAGGTAACCGGATTCGAGGTAGATGAAGTCCCGCCAGGTCTCCGGGGCAGTGAGCACCGAGTCAGGCGAGATTCCGAGGACGAAGTGCCCGTCCGCCAGCTGCGGCACGTAGAAGGTGGTGAGGTTGTCCCACCGGCCGAGCCAGCTGCGGGGCACGGTGTAGCCCTGCGTGAAGTCCGCCAAGCGGCCGAGGAACGCGGGCGCGCCGACGAGCGCTGCGATCCCCACGATCGGCAGGAACCTGGCCACCTGCTGCCGGACCTGCGGGTAGCGGCGCAGGATCAGCACCCCGGCCACGAGTGCGGAGATCCAGGTCGAGAACTGCCCGCTTGCGAGGACGCCGGCACCGAGCAGGACACCGAGCCCGATCCGCTCCCACTTGCCGAGGATTCCGCGAGTGCCGCAGTACAGCAGGAGTACCAGCCCGACGGTGATGTAATCGCCGGTCGCGATCGAGGACCCCAGTGTCGCCGTGCCGCGGTCGCTGGCCTCGCTCGCGCTCGCATGCCAGAACGCGCTCAGCAACGTCAGCACCGGTTCGACACCCAGCGTCTGCAAGATCGCCACTACCGACAGCCCGGCGGTCGGCCAGACCACCAGGCGGATGCAGCGGAGCCGCTGTTGCTCGGTGTGCACGGTCAACCGGACGAGCAGGAACAGCGCCACGAGTTTGCACACCGGCAGCAGTGCCACCAGATCGGAGCCGTGTGGTTCGGCACCGCGCAGCATCATCGACGCGATCGGCCACGCCGTGCTGAGCACCACGAAACCGGCTAGCGGAACGTCCAGCGGCCGGAGGCGCAGCGGGATCGGGTCACCACGTAGCAATCGCAGCCAGCCACCAAGACACGCCCCGGCCGCCAGCACGGCGAACAACGCCTCGTTCGGCCGGGCTCCGGGAACCAGCGTGCCCCTGTCGATACCCGCGAGGAACGGCAAGGTCAGCAGGTAGGCATAGGTCGCGAACACGGGGCGGTACGCCGCCGCGGCGAAGAGCGCTGCGGCCACCAGCAGTCCGGCGCCCAGCGGCCCGGCCACGGCGATGGCCAGTCCCGCCAGCGATGCGCACAGGGCGGCCTGGGTTATCAGCAGGCTTTCCGCGCGGTCCGGAATCCCGCCGGAGATCTCGTCGCGTCGGCGCAGCAGAACGCTCATGGGCATCGTCCGATCCAGCTGATGCGCACCGCCCCGGCGTAGACCGCGATCGCCACCAGTCCGCACGCGCCGAGGGCGATCACGCCTCCAGCCCGGCTGATCTCGCCGGTGCTCAGAAACCAGCGGCCGAAAGCGACGATCGGCACCATCGAGACGCAAGCGAGAAGAGCCCGCGCGATCTGTGCGTGGTCGATCCAGCGTTCGGGCCGCAACGCGGCTCGCAGACCGACGAGCACGGTCACCGCTCCGGCCAGCTCACCCGCCAGCAGGCCCGCGCACAGCACCACCAAGCGGGATTGGTCGTCCGGCACGAGCAGTGCGGCGACGGTGACGGTGAGCGACGCGGCCAGGAGTGCGTAGCTGGCCAGCCGCGGGCAGCGGGTGTTCAGCTGCGCGAAAAGCGCATCGAGGCCGACCATGTGCACGCTCGCCGCGAACTGGGCGACTGCGATCACCGCGAGGCAGGCCGCGAGCTGGTCGATCAGCTTGTCCGAGTGCAACTGCCCGTTCGCCAGCATGCTCGCAACCGGGTGTGCGAGCGCGGCGAGCAGGAGCAGCGGAGGCAGGCTGGTGATCGACGCGAGCGTCAGGGCTTGCCGCCACGACGCGGCGAAACCGCTGTGGTCGTCGCGTGCGACTGCGGCTGACATCCCGGGCAGGACGACGGTCGACACCGCCCGTGCCCCCAACGCGGTCGGGACCTGCATGACCGTGTAGGCGCTCTGCACCACGATGACTCCGCCAGGCACAGTCGACGCGGCGGCCAGGAGGACGTATAGCGCGACCGATCGCGTGAGGGGCAGGCTGATCGAATTGCGCAGCCGTCGCAGGACGGACGCCACCTCCGGGTCCGGTCGCCAGCGCAACGACGGGCGCAGCGGCAGCCCCGCCCGGGACGCCCCGAACAGCTGTAGGCAAGCGTGCACCGCCACGGCAAGGGTGCTGCCCAGCCCGAGAACGATCAACGGGCCAGCCGTGATCTCCGCGACATCGAGGCCCGGCCCCCAGTGCACACCTACCACGACCACGGCGGCGATGAGCACCACGTTCTCCGCTGCGGGAGCCACGGCCGCCAGCGTGAAGCGTTCGCGGGCCTGCTGAGCAGCGGCTCCCAGCGCTGCCGCGGTGTAGAGCATGACCTGTGGGGCGACCAGCAGGACGAGCACTGTTGCCGTCTGCTCGGTTTGTTCCCGGAGCGAGGGCTGCGGGATGCCGAGGCTCAGGCACCATCCGAGCACTGGCGCGGAGAGCGCCACGATGCCGGCCAGCACTGCTGAAGCGATCAGCAGGAATCCGCTGACCCGGCCGAGCAGCCTGGTCGCCGCGTCTGGTCCGCCGCGCGCGAGCACCTGCACCACGGTCGGGACGATCACGAGAGCGAGCGCGGGCCCCGCGATCACGCTGTAGGTCAGGTTGGGGACCATGTTCGTGGCGACGAACGCGTTCGCGAAGTAGGTCGGGCCGAGCACCGCGCCAACCACGACGACCCGGACCAGCCCGGTCAGTCGGCTGATGAGGATTCCGCCGGAGACGACGGCAGAACGCCGCACCGTTCTCCTGGCGGCTGGCCGGGACAGGCCGGCGCGCAGCACGGAGCGAGCACTCACCGAGTGCTCCACCGGCGGACCAGGAGCACAGCGGTGATGGCTGCGACCAGGAGTCCGGCGACCGCTCCGGCTGCCGTGGCGAACATGGGGCGGGGGCTGACGGGGTCGGTGACCGAGTAGGCCGGCACCACGACCTTGGGTTCGGACCGCGCGAGTTGGGTCATGCTGAGCTGGTCGAGCTGCGACTGCAACTGCTGCTCGCGTTGCTGCAGGCCTTGCGCCAGAGCTTCGGCGGCGGCCAGCGAGGACGAGCCGGGTACTGCGTGCTCTCGCGAGACCTGCGCGTTCGCCTCGGCGAGCTGCGCCCGGACATCGGCGAGGTTCCCGAGCACGTAACCGTCCACTCCGGACTCGCTGTTGGTTCGCGCCACGTCCCGGTAGCGATCGACGATCTCCCGGGTCCGGCGCAGGGCGACGTCGGGGGCACCGGCCCTGGCCTCCACCTGCAGGACCTCGCTGCTGTCCAGCAGCGACATCGTCACCGCCTTCTCCAATTCCTCCACCGGAAGCCGCTCCTGGGCGGCGACCGGCCCCAGCACCTGCCTGCTGCGCAGCAGCACCAGTTGGGTCGTCAGACTCCGGTCCTCGCGCAGGAATCCGGTCGACTTCTCCTCTCCGATCTCGTAGAGGATCTGCGCGCGCGCCGCGTACACCGGCGGCCACACCAGGGCCCCGATGAATGCGGTGCCGGCGCCGAGCAGCACGATCAGCAGAAATACGCCCAGCAGTCGCCGCTTGTTGGCCAGCAGTGCGGACCACGCCCGGCTTTCCGGCCCGGGCGGCGGGGTTCGCCGGTCTTCCCGAGCGCCGTGGAGCGGACTGGTGGGCTCGGCACCGGTTCTCACCTGTGCGGCGTCCAAGCGCTGAGCGTTGACCGGTTCGCTGTTGGTGTGTTGGGTTTCGGTCAAGGCCAGACACCTCGCAATGCGTCGCAAACCCGTACGACGTCGCCGTCGTCGAGCGTCGGGGAGATGGGCAGGGACAAGATCTGCGTGGCCGCCTCCTCGGCGACGGGAAGCCGTTCGCCGCATCCGGCGAAAGCCGGTTGCAGGTGGCAGGGAACCGGGTAGTGCACGCCCCACCCCACACCGGCCGCGGAGAGCGCCGCACCCGCCTGTTCCCGCCGCAACGTCCGCACCACCGCGAGGTGGTGCACCTGCTCGGCCGCGGGGTCCACTGCGACCGGCTCGAAGGACACCGGCAGCGATTCCCGGTACCGGCGCATGAGTTCGCGCCGACGCGCGTTGTCGGAGTCCAGCCGCGGGAGTTTCAAGGACAGCGCTGCGGCCTGGATGCTGTCGAGCCTGCTGTTCCGGCCTGGCAGCTCGTGGCAGTGCCGGTCGTGCGCGGCTCGACCGTGGTTCGCGAGGCGCCGCACCCGGTCGGCCAACTCGACGTCGCTGGTGACGACGGCGCCGCCGTCGCCCAGTGCGCCGAGGTTCTTCCCGGGGTAGAAGCTGAAAGCGGCGGCGCGGCCGACACTTCCGGCGGCGTGCCCGCTGTAGCGCGCTCCGTGCGCCTGTGCCGCATCCTCGATGAACGCGAGACCGCAGCGGTCAGCGAGCGAGCTCAGCGCCGGCACTGCGACCATTTGGCCGAACAGGTGAACCCCGATGATCGCAGCAGTACGCCGGTTCACCGCTGCGGCTGCCGCCGCGGGATCGATCAGCAGCGTGTCGGGACGGACATCGACGAATACCGGTCGCGCCCCGGCCGCACGCACCGCTTCCGCGGTGGCGACGAAGGTGTTCGCCGGGACGATGACCTCGTCGCCGCCTCCGATGCCCAGCGCGGTCAAGATCAGTTCGATGGCGTCGGTGCCGTTGGCGACACCGACGCAACTGCGCGACTCGCAGTACGCGGCGAACTGCGCCTCGAACCGTTCGACTTCCGGCCCGCCGACGAACCGGCCGTGTTGGAGGACCGCCTTCCACGCCACCTCCAGATCCGTCTGCAGGTCGGCGTTGACGTCCACGAGGTCCAGGAAGGGGACCGCACCGGTGTTCCCGTTCATTGCATGACCTCCCCGCAAGCAGGCTCTGCGAGCAGCTGAGGGGGTTCCACGTCATCGGCGGAGCGCTGTGCCGGAACGTCCAGAACCCGTACCGGCCGACCGGTGACCTGTGCCAGGTCCGACGCGCTGAGCACCCGGACGATCTCCAGGCCGCGCCGACCGGAGGTGTTGGGAACTCGGCCGTTTTGTGCGCATTCGATGAAATGGGTGTCCTGCACGAGCAGCGGCTCGCGGAACGCCACGTGCGGCGAGACGATGTCGCCGGAGCGGTAGGTGATCGGCATCGCGTACGCGTCCGCCGGATCGTCGAGGCCGTGCGAGTCGACGCCGATGTCGTAGACGCGGATCCGGTCCTCATCGGAAGTGTCGTCGTAGACCGCCATCTTCCGGTCGCCGACGACCGTCACGCGGCGGACCTTCTGCGGATTGAGCCAGCTGACGTGGACGAAGGCGTAGGTCCCGGACTTCTCCAGTTCCAGGCGCACGTGCGCAACGTCCGCGTGTCGCCCGTCGACGTGATGATGGGCCCACGTGGTGACCGCCGCCGGAGTTTCGCCCATCAGGAACGAGATGATCGAGAGGTCGTGCGGCGCGAGGTCCCAGATGACGTTCACGTCCCGTTGGTAGAGACCGAGGTTCAGCCGCGCGGTGTCGATGTAGAGCACCCGCCCCAGCTCGCCGGAATCGATGATCTCCTTGAGCTTCCACACCGCGGCGTTGTATTCGAAGGTGTGGCCGGCCATGAGCACCACGCCACGTTCATCGGCGACATCGACGAGTCTTCGGGCGTCCTCGATCGAGGTCGCCAGCGGCTTCTCGACGAGGGTGTGCTTTCCCGAGAGCACGGAGCGCAGCGCGATCTGCGCGTGCGAGCACGGTGGAGTTGCCACCACCACCGCGTGCACGTCGGGGAGAACCTCGTCCAGCTCGCACGCCGTGCCCGCCGCCGGGAAGTTGCGGTGGGCCTCGGCCAGCCGCCCGAGATCCCGGTCGACGACCACCACCTCCACGCCGGGCAACGTGCTGAGAACGCGCACGTGCTTGGAACCCCAGTAGCCGTAACCCACTACTGCAACGCTCATGCTGTCCGTTCGATCCATGCAAGCCTCCAGAAACCAGTTGGGACGCAACAGGGATCCGGTGAGCCATCGTTGAACGTCATGTGGAGATCTGCTTGGCTGGCAATACCAAAGTGGATGCTCCGCCGATCTGTCGCACAGCGTCAGCGCGGTTCTGTCTGCCCACGAGCAGGCGAACCTCTGATTGGGACGCAGCGCCGTCACCTGTATGCCTGACTGCGGGCGCGCAAAGTGACCACGACGACGGAAGACGAGCCATCTTCACGGAATCGGTGCGCACATCCTGCGTGGGCGAACTAGATCTACTTTCTGGAAAATGAAAATCGCAGCCTGATCGAGTTACATCGAGCTGCCGCAGGCAGAACAAGGATCTTGGCCGACCCTCCAGAGCTTCACATCCGGGTCTCCGGTTGGTGATGCAGATTGCTGGTGGACGCCGCCGCGCGCAGGCCGGGCATCTCGCCGATCCCGCACGGCGCACGTTCGTTCGACCTCGACTTCCGCGAACGCTAGCGCGGCACATCCACTGGCTGGCTTGTTGGCGGAACCACCGAATGAGTACCCCCGATTACCGGACCGTCCATGCGGTGACGCGGCAGGCGACCCCCATGACGACAGGAGAGAATCGAATCATGCCGAAGATGCGCGCGCTTTTCCTGACCCTCGTGATCGGTTGGGCGTTCATCTCGTGCGGAACGCACAGCGACAACGTGCCCCGGACCACGGCCACGGTGACTTCATCACCCTATCTTTTCTTCGGGTGGGGCAACCCTCCTGATCCGGTTGCGGTGATGAAGGAAACCGGCGTCAAGGCGTTCACCCTTTCTTTCATCCTCTCCGGCAATGGCTGCGACCCCGCATGGGACGGCGAACGGCCGCTGGACGGAGACGATGCCACTCAGATCAAGAGAATCCGCGACGCGGGTGGTGACGTCGTCGTCTCCATGGGGGGCAGCGCCCAGGAGGGGCGGAAGCTGGGCGAGGTGTGCCCGGACGAGCAGTCCCTGGCGAACGCGTACCAGAAGGTCATCGACGCCTACCAGCTCAAAGCGATCGACGTCGACATCGAGAAGGGCGAGTTCAAATCCCCTGAAGCGCAAGACCGCGAACTCGGCGCGCTGAAGATCCTCAAGCAGCGGAACCCCGGGCTGAAGACGATCCTGACGTTCCCCACGGAACGCACCGGCCCGAGCGACCTCGGCAAACGGCTCATCCGACGAGCGCACGAGCTCGGCGCCAACGTCGACGTCTTCACGATCATGCCGTTCAACTTCGGGGGCACCGACATGACCCGCGATACGATCTCGGCCACCGAAGGGCTCGCGTCGGAGATCGCCGACGCCTTCGCAATGCCGATCGAAGAGGCGTACCACAAGTCCGGCATATCGTCCAAGAACGGTGGTCTTGAGGAAACCGTGCGGTTGACGGACTTCCACAACTTCCTGGACTACGCCAACGACCGACGCCTCGGCCGATTCACCTTCTGGGCGGTCAACCGCGACCGTCCCGGCGACCCGAGTCATGACGCGGGGAGCGGGATCCCCCAGCGCGACTGGGACTTCACCAGGGTCGTAGCGCGCTACCGCTCCACGGAGCCCTGATCGGTCCGCTCCGAGAACCAGAGGGCCGAATCTGCCCGTGTCACGAAGACTTGCTTATCGAACAGCCCGGGAGGCCAGATGATGTCTTTGCTCCGTCTGCACACCGCCTTGCGCCCGCGTTTGGTCTCTGCCGTTACACGCAGCGTTGTGGAGCCCGTTGTGCGGGCGCCTTATCTGAGCACCGCCCGATGGTTGCCGGAGTTTTTCACGTGGCCCGAGCAAAAGCGGCGATCTTGGCAACGGGACCGGTTGCGCGCTGTCTTGCGGCACGCCCAGCAAGAGGTGCCGTACTACCGCGACGTGCTGGCCGGGCGGGACATGGACGGGATGGACCTCACCGAGCTCCCCGTGATCGACAAGGCGATGATGCGGTCCTGCATGGACGATTTCTTGAGCCGGGGCTGGCGGGACATTCCGCACATCGCCAAGAAGACCGGTGGGAGTACCGGCGACCCGTTCCAGTACCCGCTCGACAAGCGCGCCTGGACGCACATCTACGCGGCTAACCTGTACTTCTGGGAACGCACCGGCTACCGCTACGGAGACCGCCTGGTAATGGTGGGTTCTCCGCCCTCGTTGCAGTCCGCGAGCGAGGGTTTGAAGTCTCGCTTGCGCTCGCTCCTGGAGGGGCGCGTGGTCTCCGCAGCGGGATGCCACATCGACCCGGAGACGAGCCTGGAACGCGCGCTCACGGCCGGGCGCGCGCGGGGTGTGCTCTGGTACGGGTACGCGAGCCATGTCGCAGCGATGGCCGACGCCGTGCTGGAAGCCGGTGTGCGCGTGTCGCCGCCGAAGGCGATCGTCACGACGGCCGAGCTGTTGTTCCCGACCTGGCGCGAGCGCATCGAGCAAGCCTTCGAAGCGCCACTGCGCGACCAGTACGGGTGCAACGACGGCGGCATCATGTCGCAAGAATGTTCGCTCGGTCGGCTTCACCTCGCCGAGAACGTATCGATCGTCGAGATCCTCGACGACGCCGGCCGCCGGTGTCGACCGGGCGAGGAGGGTGACGTGGTCGTGACGAACCTGCACGCCCGGGCGCTGCCCTTCCTGCGATACCGGATCGGGGATCGGGCTGTGCTCGGTGCGGCGACATGTCCATGTGGCACAGAGGGCACATTCCTGGAGCGGGTGGTCGGCCGGCAGGGCGACAGCTTGCATCTGCCGGACGGCAAACACGTTTCCATGCACCCGCTCGGGAAGTGCTTCTTCGATGCCCGTCACGTGCGTCGCTACCAGCTCGTCCAGCCGGAGCCCGGTCGCGTCTTGGTGCGCCTCGATGTCGAACCGGGTTTCGAGGCGGATGAGCGCTCGATGATACTCGGCGAAGTTCGACGCTTGGTGGGCGGCGCAGTCGACATCGACCTGACGACCGACGAGCCGATGGAACGCACTCGGGGCGGCAAACACCGCGTAGTCGTGCGGACCTTCGACTCGGCGTGACTCCGTCGCGCACTGCGTCCCACTTCGTCATCTGCGACGTCAGACGTCCGAGAGCAGTCGCACGCCCCGGCAATGCAGCCCAAGATGAAAAGGCGGCGGGCAGCGGCTCGGGACCGGCGGGACGGTCATTGCTCTACAAGCGCCGCGCCGGCGGTCGCGGCCAAACGATCGTTAGGAGACACCAGTGACGGACCATGACGATTTCCCCGCACCGCAGCAGGGGTTGGTCGTGACGCACTTCCTGACCGTGCGTGACGTCAGCGTCTCGCGAGAATTCTACGTCGACATCTTCGGCGGGCAGGTCGTGCTGGCCGAGAACCCGACCACCGTCCGGATCGCCAACAGCTGGATCATCATGAACCCCGGAGGCGGACCCACACCGGACAAGCCGGACATCAGCCTGACCCCGCCCCAGCCCGGGGACCCGGTCTCGGCGTTCCTGAACATCCGAGTCGCCGATATCGCCGCGTTCTACGCCGACGCCCGCGCGAAGGGCGCGCAATTCCTGACAGAGCCCAAGGACCGCAAGGCGGAGTTGCGGTGCTACCTCCGCGACCCGGACGGGTACCTCATCGAGATCGGACAGGCCACCGGAATGCTGCACGGTGTCTTCGCCGACCGGCCCGCCCCTTCAAGCTGATCCTCTTGCTGCGACCAAGCATGCACGCGCCTCGCAACATCCGGGGTGACGTGGGTGGCCCCCCGACGGCCACCCACGCCCCCTTTCCCCGATTCCCGGTGACGTCCCCGACACCTCACCAGGCGCAGACGCCCCTGTTCGCGAAATCGGCGGCGCATGCAGGGACAGCATGGCGAGCTGCCGGCAGGGAATGCAACAGGCGGAAGGAGATTTCGTGTTCCACTCAGCCACGCCATCACCGAAACCACACAGAAACCTCTTCCAAGACAGGAAATCAGAAGCGGGCGAAGGATTCTGTGGGCCCACGAGCTGACCGGAACAACATCTGCAACACCGCGCTGGGCCTGACCTGGGCTTTGGTTCGGCAACCTCGTCGTCGATGTCGCCTCTGGTGACCGACTGTTCGTAGTGCAACGCTCCTTCCTTCGCGTCGGTGAATCAGCGGGTCCGCCGGCTGCTCAGTGGCCACGGAACGTGGGCGGGACAAAAGTCCCCTTTTCCTCACCGAAGTCCGGCACTACCGTCGAAAACGCAGTACATGAAAGCCATCGGTGATGTCTTTCCGCCGATGGCTCGGGGAATAATCGCGTACTCCCGCCATTCGCCATCAGAGGAGCGCGCCTGGTGTTGTCATTGCGCACAGCACGATTTTCAACCAGAGACCCGCTGAAACCATTCATTGCACCCAACAGCGATGATGAGGAACCGCCATGAAGATCAGCAATGTCTTCGGTCGTCAGCGCACCAACTGGGGAGGTTGGGGCGGCTGGGGCTGGGGCGGCTGGGGTTGGGGCGGCTGGGGTTGGGGCGGCTGGGGTGGCTGGGGCGGCTGGGGCCGCTGGGGTGGCTGGTAACCCCGCCCTAGTACTCCCAGAGACCACATCCAGATCAGCCAATTCCTAGCTAGCGTGCTCAACCGGTTGCTCCCACCCAGAAGGTGTCACACCCTGCTGCCGACTGGAAGCAAACAGATATGGGCGGTTGTGCTGCCGTTTCTACTGGACAGCACAACCGCCGCTTTCGTGCCTCAAAGCCGGCCGCCGCCCTAGCACAGCCAGCGCTCCATCACGAGGCGCAAGGACCTTCTGCTCTATAAGCGCGAGCTGCATCGATCCACTCTCGACGGGTCAGTCGTCAGCCGCCGATCGGCGGTCCACGGTCAGCCGTCGAATGCTGCCTCGTCGGGTACGTGCTGGGCTTGCCGGTTCCGGATCGACGTCGGTAGCGGGCGGTAAGCCCGAAAACCCCTTGGAGAAGATCACGATGAGCAGTGGCGCCAAGCCCGTCGGGACAACGCTCGTCGAGCCTCGCACGCAGGAATGGCTGGACCAGCTTGCCGCTGCCGGGGGCACGCCGCTTTACGAGCTGTCGCCGCAGGACGCGCGCGACGTGCTGCGGGGAGCCCAGACCAGCGTTCCGGTCGAGGTGATGCCCGCCGATGTCGAGGATCGCGTGATCCCGGGTGGACCGACCGACGAGGTGAGCATTCGCATCGTCAAGCCCCAGAACACCACCGGCCCGCTGCCGGTGATCGTCCACTCGCACGGCGGCGGTTGGATTCTCGGGGACAAGGACACCCACGATCGCCTCGTGCGGGAGCTGGCGAACGTGGCCCGGGCGGCAGTCGTTTTCGTCGACTACACCCCGGCACCCGAGGCGCACTACCCGGTGCAGAACGAGCAGGCCTACACCGCGCTTGAGTGGGTGGCGGCCAACGCTGCGGACTTCGGTGCCGACCCGAGGCGGATCGCGCTGTTCGGCGACAGCGTCGGCGGCAACATGACGGCGGCGCTGACGCTGATGGCCAAGCAGCGCAGTGGTCCGCGGATCGCGGCACAGGTGCTGTTCTACCCGGTCACCGACGCCGATCTGGATACCGACTCCTACCGGCAGTACGCGGAGGGCCCCTGGCTGACGCGTGCCGCGATGCAGTGGTTCTGGAATGCGTATCTGCCCGATGAGAAGCAGCGCTGGGAGCCGACGGTCTCGCCGCTGGAGGCGTCGATCGACCAGTTGCGCGGACTGCCGCCGGCGCTGGTGGTCACCGACGATGATGTGCTCCGCGACGAGGGCGAGGCATACGCGAGCAAGCTCGCGCAGGCGGGCGTGCCGGTGACCCAGGTGCGCTATGGCGGGACGATCCACGACTTCGCGCTCCTCAACCCGATCGCGGACACACCGGCGCCCCGCGCCGCGATCGCGCAAGCCGGTCAATTCCTACGCCAGCACCTGGACACCTAGGAACCTCGGCGCATTCCTCGCAACGGCACGAATAATCCATAGTGGACGAACGAGGTATGCGCATGCGCTCTGAGGGCGAACGGCCATGTGACCGGGGCTTCATCGGCGGGCGGGGAGGGACGTCTCATGGGGCAGCTCGAGGGGAAGGTCGCCGTGATCACCGGCGGTTCCGAGGGTATTGGAGCGGCCACCGCTCGGCGTTTCGCCTTGGAACGTGCGACCGTGTTCGTCACCGGTCGGCGACAGGCCGAGTTGGACACCACCGCGAAGGCGATCAACGCGCAGAACGACCGCGGACAAGCCATCGCCGTGCGGAGCGACGTGTCCTCGCTCGAAGATCTCGACCGCATCTACGCCCAGGTCGGTGACCACAGCGGCCGCATCGACGTGCTTTTCGCGAACGCAGGCGTGGCCGAGCTCGCGCGGCTGGAAGACGTCAGCGAGGAGCATTTCGACCGCATCTTCGGCGTCAACGTCCGGGGGTTGCTGTTCACGGTGCAGAAGGCGCTGCCGCTGCTGTCGGATGGCGCATCGGTCATCCTGACGTCGTCCATCGCCGCGTCCAAGGGCGTCGAGGCGTCGAGCGTCTACAGCGCCGCCAAGGCCGCCGTTCGCAACTTCGCGCGGACCTGGGCGGTGGAGCTGGCGGGGCGCCGCATCCGGGTCAATGCGGTCAGCCCAGGTCCGATCGAGACTCCGATGTTCTCCGGCATCACGGCCGGTCCGGCTCGGGAGACCGACTTCAAGGAGGCTCTCCTGGCCGGCATGCCCCTCGGCCGGCTGGGAGACCCGGACGAGGTAGCCGCAGCCGCGCTCTTCCTGGCAACTGATGCCAGCAGTTTCACCACCGGTGCCGAGCTCTTCGTCGACGGAGGACTTGCCCAGGCCTGACGGCAATCCCGCTCCTCGCCCGAGTCCACTCCGGCACGCGAACGCGCGATCCGCGGCCCGCGCGGCACGAACGCCGAAGGCTGTCGCCGGCCGGAAAACCGGTGGCAGGCCCGGACGGCCCTGGTGAAGATCGCGGCATGCCCAACTTCCTGGAAACCGGCCGGCTCGTCCTGCGCGCGTTCACAGCGGCCGACACCGACCACCTGCTCGCCCTGGACAACGATCCCGAGGTCATGCGCTTCATCAACGGTGGCCGCCCCACCAGCCGCGAGACGATCGAGACGCGTACCCTGCCGCGGCTCCTGCACGACTACCCGTGCTGGGAGACTCGCGGATACTGGGCCGCGCAGGAGAAGAGCAGCGGTACCTTCCTGGGTTGGTTCGAGTTCCGGCCGCTGGAGGAGAACACCCCTACTGCGGTCGAACTCGGCTACCGGTTGAACCAGGCGGCATGGGAGAAAGGCTACGCCACCGAAGGTTCCCGGGCCCTGATCCACAAGGGGTTCACGCACCTGGAGGTCGAGCGCGTCACGGCGAACACGATGGCCGTCAACTCTCGTTCCCGTCGTGTCATGGAGAAGTCGGGCCTGTCGTTCGTCCGGAACTTCACCGGGGACTGGCCGGAGGCGATCGAGGGCTCCGAGCACGGCGAAGTCGAGTACGAACTCACCCGGACCGAATGGGAACAGCTCCGTTAGACAACGACCCCGTCCACGAGCGAGCGCAGCACCTGCGTCGTCGCCGAGCCGAGTCAGCGCGCGAGCCACTCCCGATAGGTGGTCTTGGAGATGACGGCGTCGCCCTTGGCGATGAGGACGTCGCGCGGGGCGGCGGCGAACATGCCGGCGCTGTTGTCGGTGACGACGGTGCGATGGTCACCACGGGCGGCGAGGGTGATCTTGCCCAGCTCGTCGAGTGCGAAGACCTCGGGGCCGGCGACGTTGCGGGTGCCCTGCAGCGGGTCGCCCAGGCTGACGTCGGCCACGGCACGGGCGACGTCGGCCGCGGCCATGGGCTGGACGAGAGTGGCGGGCAGGCGGACGGTCTTCTCGTCGGCTGTCCAGGACAGCACCGCGTCGATGAACTCGAAGAACTGCGTGGCGCGGACGATCGAGTACGGCAGGGGGCCGGCCTTGAGGATGTCCTCCTGCAGCACCTTCGCGCGGTAGTAGACCAGGTCCGGCACCTGGTCGGCGCCCACGATCGAGAGGATGACCGCGTGGCCGACGCCCGCGGCCTCGGCTGCCGTCAGCAGGTTGTCCATCGTTTTCTGGAAGAACTCGAGCGAGGCTTCGTCGAAGGTCGGCGAGTTCGTCAAGTTGACGACGACGTCGGCCTCGTCCAGCGCTTCCGGCAGGCCCTGCCTGCTGAGCAGGTCCAGACCGGTGGACGGCGAGTGCGGCACCGCCTGCTGCCCGCTCGCGTTCAGGATCTTGACCACCTGCGAGCCGATGAGCCCGGTGCCACCGATGACAGCGATCTTCATTTCGTCGACCTTCCGTGTTCCCGGCGATGAGATGTCCGAGCCTTGAACACGACGGGTCTCGCGGTCAGCTCGTGCGCGGGGCCCGGCGGCTCGTGCGCCGGACGAGCTCTTCCTCGTCCACCAAGGTGAGCATGGGTTTGCCCGGTTCGCAGAACATGGTGACGGTGAAGCGCACCGGGATGTCGTCGCGGTTGTTGCCGTCCTGGTAGTGGATGACGTCGCCACCTGGCTCCCAGAACGCCTCACCGGCCCGGACGACGCGCGCCGGCTGACCTTCGAGCTCGAACACCATCTCGCCGTCCAGCACGTAGCCGAAGGCCGGTCCGGGGTGCCGATGCGGAGGGGTGCCGGGGTCGCCCGGTGGGAACTCGACGACGATGGTCGTCACGTGCGCACCCGCCGGGATGAAGGGAGGCTCCGCCTCCTGCACCACGGTGACCGCCGACTGCCACGCGTTCGATCGTGGCTTCTCCCTGTCGTTCGTCGACTCGATGCCTGGCATGAAAAGACCTCCCCGAGGAACGGGATGCGGAGGATCCGCTCAGCCCCTAGCGGGGCATGACCGGCCGTACGGCAAGGATCAGGAAGAAGCCGCTGACGCCATGACCGGCTCCAGCATGCCGTTGGCGGCGGGGCATCGACGTGGGGCTTTGGTCCTGTAGCCGAGCTCGAGTTCGAGGTGGAGGTGCTCGCATCGCCGGAGCTTCGGGAGCATATCGCCGCGTCGGCACGGACCACGGCAACGCTCTACGACTGAAGGTGATCTCGCCCGTGCGTGCGGCAAGTGGCGCACTCAGTCACACCCGGACGTACCGTCAGCACCGGGAATCACTCGTCCGGTCCGGATCGTGCGGGACATCGAACGCTCCTCGGGCACGGCGAGACCGCTGCGGGCTATCCGGGCCGTGGTCGAGCTCCCCGAACAGCGCCGCCGCATTCACTGCGGTGGACTTGGCCCATGATCCAGTGCTGAGCAGGGCCAACATCAGGACGCCCAGGCCGAGGCAGAGCACCATCCACCACACGCCTTGCGCTACTTCGGTGTAGCTGGCCGACCCAGCCGTCAGGGCTGGGCCGACGATCGTGCCGGCGATCGCGACGCCCAGCGTGGTGCCGGTTTGCCGGCCGGCGGAGGCCAGCGATCCGGCCACCCCGGCCATCGACCGCGGCATGCCGGCGACAGCCGTGTTGGTGATGGGTGGGTTGACCATGCCCAGGAAGATGCCGATCAGCAGGCAGACCGCGAGTACGAATGGCAGCGGCGTCTCGGGTGACAGCCACATCGATGCCCCTCCGCCCAAGGCAAGGGCCGCCCCAGCGATCACGAGCGGAATCCGCGAACCACGTGCCCCGACCAGCCGTCCGGTGAAGGGCGAGAGCACCACGACCAGGGCCCCGACCGGAACCAGGCACAACCCCGCTGACAACGCCGACATGCCGCGCACGTCCTGGAGATACAGGGTGGTCACGAACAGGAAGGCGCTGAACCCACACAGAGCGAAGAGCGCCATGAGGATCGCCGCGCTGAACGGCACACTGCGGAACAGGCGCAACTCCAGCAGCGGATCTGCCCGACGTGGTTCGTAGCAGACGATGCCCAGAGCACTCGCGATGGCGACGGCGAACAGGCCGAGGATGGCCGGTGAACTCCAGCCCAGCGACCTGGACTCGATGACCGCGTAGACGACGCATCCCATCAGGAGCGCCACCAGAATCTGGCCGATCGGGTCGAGCCGGCGGGCACGGGCAGCGCGGGACTCGGGAATGAAGATCGCGGCGCACACGATCGCGGCGGCCACGATCGGCACGTTGACGAAGAAAACCGAGCGCCAGCCGAAGACATCGACCAGCGCGCCACCGAGGACCGGCCCCAGAGCCAGGGACAGGCCGGTCGTCGAACCGAACACACCGATCGCCCGCGCCCGCTCGGCCGGCTCCGTGAACGTGTTGGCCACGATCGCCATCGCCACCGGATTGAGCATGGTGCCGCCGACGGCCTGGAGCGCTCGCGCCGCGATCAGCCACTCGATTGTCGACGCCAGCCCGCACAACAGTGACCCGAGTCCGAAGACAGCGAGTCCGACGAGGAATACACGTCGTCGGCCGAGGCGGTCGGCCATCGAGCCCGCCAGAACGAGAAAACTCGCCAGCACCAGGGTGTAGGCGTCGACCGTCCACTGAAGACCAGCCGCCGACGCAGCCAGGTCGCGTCGAATGGCCGGCAGCGCGACATTGACGATCGAGATGTCCATCACCACGACGATCACGCTGGCGCAGCAGATCGCGAGAACCAGCAGTCGGCGCCGTTGATCGGTACCCCTCTTCGGCGACGAGAACGGGGTCGGGAGATTCATGTGGAGGAACGCTACGATTTAGAGCGTGCTCGAAGTCAACCGAGACGTGCCGGATCCGATCCCCGAGGCGGGACTGAGCATCGCCGAAGCCGCGCGTCGTAGCGGCGTCAGCGCGCACACCTTGCGCTACTACGAGCGAGCCGGCCTGGTCGTCACTCCGGTGGACCGCACCCGCGGAGGCCGCCGCCGATACCACAGGCTCGACCTCGAGTGGATCACCATCTGCACCAGGCTGCGCGCGACCGGCATGCCCATCAGAGGCATCCGCCGCTACGCCCAGCTCGTGGCCGCCGGCAGGGGCAACGAGCACGACCGCCTGGACCTGCTCGAGTCGCACCGCGACCAAGTGCTCGCCCAGATCTCCGATCTCCAAGAGAATCTGGAGCTCATCGGCCACAAGATCGACGTCTACCGAGGCCGCCTCGACGCCGGAGATGCCGACAAGCTGTGGGCGCCTCGCTGACGAGCGACCCATCCCGTCATCGCCATACTTCGCAACGACCAGCGAGGGTCGTGATCATCAGCGGAAGCCGGTGATGGTGGTGCTGTCGAACCTGTCGGCGAATTGTGCGGCGACAAGGCTGCCTGGTGCCGCCACCGGGGCGAGTTGCCACGGCTTCCCATGTACGCGGTTCCAGTCGTCGAGTTCAGGATTGGGCACAACGGTGCCAGTGGCGCGGTCGAGCAGCAGGAGTTCGCCGTCGTGGTAGCCGTCGCCTGCCGCGATCGCGGCGATGGCGTCCGGAAGGAAGGCGAAGGGCGAGCCACTGGTCTCTGCCAACTCAAGGGTTTCGTTCGTCCAGCGCACGGAGCCGTTGACATCGACGAGATGCCACGGCCCCTGCGATTCCAACCGGTTCAGAGTTTTCTGGTCTGCTCGTTGGTCGCCGACGAGCACGTCCGAGCTGTGCGGATCCGAGTAGCCGGCTCCCAAGCGGGGTGGGCCGCTGATCTCGATCCCGGTTCGCGCGTTGAACGCACGCAACTCGCCCTGCGGGGTTTGGACCCCGATGAACCCGTTTTCCGTTCCTGTGATCACTGTGCTCCCGGGAGCTGCTATCAGCCGCCATAGTTCGCGGCCGTCCCGGGCATCGACCGCGACGGTGACGCCCGGGGGCGTCGGCCCCTGTTGGCTGGAGCCTGCCCAGTCCTTGACCGCGACGGCGTCGCAACGCATCACGACCACATCGGAGGTCGTCACCGGATGCCCACCGCTCTCGCACGAACTGGCAGTGATCGGTCGCTGCCACAGCAGCGCGTTCGTGCGCGGGTCACGGGCCTCGACACTGGCTGGCTCATAATTGTTCACACGCGCGATGATGAGTGCCTGTGCGGTCTCGGTCGTCGTGATCTGGCTTTCCACGCCGTATACGGGGTCGGTGGATTGCCAGAGCTGTTCGCCGGTGAAGGCGTCGAAGGCCACGAGAGAATGGTGGTACCCAGGTCGATCGTGGGGCTGGTCGTCCACCAAGCCGGTGTACGTCGTGAAGCCGAATGCCACCGTTCGGCCGGAATCGAAAACGTGCACACCGGTGACGGATTCGATGTCATCGCGTCGGTAGTGCCAACGCTCGCCGCCGGTTGTGCCGTCCAGCGCGACGATCCCGGAATCAAGCCAGACGACGACACCGGCGCCGGCGGCACGAATCTCGTACGCCTCCTCGCCTGGAAATGTTCGTTGCCATGCGGGTCGCAGGTGGGATGTCGGCAGGGCGGCGGGCGCAGTAGGTGCAGCGGTGGTCGCGTCAACATGCCGGGAGTCCCCGATGCGAACATCCACCAGCACACCGGCGGCGATCACGACCGCGAGCCCGGCGACCGGCAAAGTCATGCTGGACACCGGGCGTGGCCGAGCGCTGTAGGCGCCGATCCCCGCAAGCACGGTCCCCAGGCCCGCACCGATCAAGGCGGGAAGCGCCAGCGCGGCCTGATTGCCCGGCGCATAACCAGGCTCTGTATGACCGGAGACCAGAAGCAGCATCAGCACGACAGCAACGCAGACCACGCCTCCCACAGCGGCCACGGCAAGAAGGCGCGACCACCGCCGCAGTGCGACGGTCACCAGCACCGCCAGCAGCGGCACCAGTACCCACCCTGCCAGCAGCGCCGCGGACGGAGCGGCGAGATCGGCGGAACCGCCGGAATCGGCGGTGCGCAGACGCCCGCCCGGATCGCCACCCAGCCACGCGAACAGCATGAGCCCGGCCGCGCCGATCAGCAGCCCCGCACCCACCAGCGCCAGCCATCCCCGCACCCGGTCCCCAGAAGTGCGCCGGGCCGAGGACTCGCAGGCCCTCGTCGTTGGCTTGGTCGTATCCGTCACACGAGCTCCCGCATTCGCCGGATCCATCGCCGGGTCTGACGCAGGAACGCCACGCTCTGGTTCCACCCAATCGCACGGGTGAAGCCGACGAAGCCGCACCGCCTGCTCGACGCGTCGCCAACATCTTCAGCGCTCGCCTCGAAGAATGGCTGGGATACGACACGACCGCACCGTCCACACCAGACCAACACGCGGTCGAGATGCCCGGCCAATCCTCGTGCGCTCGACGGTCTGCCGTCGTGCTCGATGGATTCCGCCGCCCGCCGCTGCGGGCTCGCGCTCATCCGAACCCGATGAGCTCGGTCGTGCCGGGAGTGAGGCTCGCGAGGGGGGATCGCATCACGATCAGCGTTCCCGGGGCGGCTACGACGCTGAGCCGAATTCGATCCGGCGTTCTCCCCTCCACGTCGTACCACGGCGTGCTGTGCAGCTCGCGCAGTTCCAGGCCGGTGTTTCGGTCGAGCAGCACCAGTCGTTCACGGTACCGCCCGCCGGATTCGTCGTTGCCCGAGGCGAACTCGTCGTTGACCAAGGCGACGGCATCCGGCAGGTATGTCAGAGCCTGCTTGCCTTCGGGCACGGACGCCAAGCCGGACCGCGGGCCGTCGGCCTTCCACCGCAAGCCCTCGCCGGGCTGGAACAGACCGAGCCCACCACGTTCTTCGTACCCGAATTCGCCCGCCACGGCTGGGCCGCTCGGGTCCGCGTAGAACTCCGTGAAACCCGGGTTGGGGCCCGTTTCCCGCCCGGTGCGGGCGTCCACGAACCGGCCCCTGGCGAACGACAGATCATCTGGACTGGACAGGATGACCGCGCCGTTCGACGTGACGGCCCTGGCATTGTCCTGCCGCCACAGCTCGGTGCCGGTGCGGGCATCCAGCGCCAGGACTCCACGGACGTTGCCGTCGCTCCCGCATGTCAGTGGCACGAACACGACGTCGGCGGTCGCGTGCGGTCGAACGTCGGAGTTCGGGCATTCCGGCGGCCGCGCCCAACTCCACCGGACGTTCCCGGTGCGCGAGTCCCTGACCACGTGCGGCGCCTCGTCGCCGTTGTCGTCCCGGCTGATCAGAGTCGTCTCGCTGGCGGTCGACTTGGAGCTCAACGGCGGCAGCCCGCCGTCGTACGGGGCCGAGGCGTACTGCCACAGCTCCTCGCCGGTAAAGGCATCGAAGGCGCGGTGCTGATCGACGTGCTCGTCCCCCGATTCGAGCCGGAGCGTCACGACGACGGTGCGACCGTGGTCCAATGCGAACACCTCGTAGACGACGTCGAGGTCGTCGCGACGGTAGTGCCATCTCTCGGCGCCGGTGACTCCGTCCAGCGCGGTGATCCCGGAACCGGTCACCAGCACTGGCCCGGCCCCGGCCGACATCACGTCGAAGAGCTCGTCCCCGGTTCGCCAACGCCACTTCTCGGTCAGGTGCGAGGTGGGCAGCGGCGCGGCGACCCCGGGCTCGGCGGTGGTCGCGTCGACGTGCTTCACCTCGGACAGCACAAACGCCACCGAGCTCGCGGCGATCGCCACCACCAAGAGTCCGCCGGCGATGGACACCGCCGCTCGCCGCGTTCGGAGATCGACCCTCGGCACTCGGTCGCCTCGCGTGGCCAGGAACGTTCCCACGGCGGCCCCCACGGTCGCGACCAGCGTCAGGAACGACTGGTCTCCTGGGCGCCCCTCCCGGTACAGCCCGGAAACCGCCAGCAGCACGACCAGCACGGCCAAGCAGCCGAGCCCGACCAGGCCCACAGCATCGACTCGACGCCCACCGCCCGCCGGCGTACTCCCACGGCGCGCCCGCCACTGGACATGCGCCAGCAGCGCGGTCCACACCGGGATGAAAATCCAAGCCACGACCACGATCAACGGTGGGGCGAAGCGGTCCCCGCCGGGCTCGCCCGCGTTGACGGGCACCCCGCCCGGATCGCCGAACAACCACGTCACGAGCACCAGAACGACAGAGCCGACGAGCAACCCGACGCCGATCGACGTTCGCCCCGCCGACCGTCCCTGCAAACCATCCCGCACAACCGGCTGGGACACCGACGAACCATTGGTCACTGCAAAACAGCCTTCCTCGTGGGAATTCAATGATCCGACGCCGCGCCGGGCCGAACCGTTCCACCGGATTGCGATCACTGTCGGCGGCTCCATCGCAACGCCCCCGGGCTGATCGACGCAGCCTCAGCCATGCTCTACTCGGGCGGATACCGCAGTGCCACCGCCGCGGCGCAGGCTTTGATCGCTATTGGATCGCTGTGCGGTACGTGCGGCGGCAAATGTCCAGGTAACTGCGAACTTCGGATCTCGTCTGCTCGCGCAAGCGGCCGTTTCGCCGATCCGAGGTTTCGGCCCACACCGGGTTTTCGCTGGGATAGCGTGATCATCGTGTACCGGCTCAAGCGTTTGATCGTCACTGTGCTCGCCGTCCTGTTGGTCGCCGGCTGTTCGACCGGGATGGAAAAGTCACTCTCGCCGCGCAGGACTGCGCCGGTGGCGAAGTACGACTTGGAGGGCGACGAGTTCTTCGGCGGCTTCACCGCGGCCAAGTTGCGCACGGTGGACCCATGTCCGCTGCTGCACGGCACCAACCTCTTGAGGTACGGCGTTCCCATCACCGAGGAGTTCGGGGGCGAACTCGGGTCGTGCTCGATTCGCATGACAGCCCACAGCGGTGGGGTGTTGCACATCGCGGTGGCCATGGACTATCCCGCGTTCGTGGAAGCCGGGAATCGTATCGGCGGCCTGCCCGCATTGATCAGGAGCGACTCGGGCGGATGCGACGTTCACGTCGTTTATCAGGGCGGCGGAGCAGAGGACACGCCACGGACGGTGCGGGTGAGGGTCGAAAGCCAAGAGCTCCCAGAGACTTGCTCCCCGGCGGTGCAGATCATGACCGAGGTGGTGGAGCAGCTGCGGACGGACCCGCCGATCGCGATTCGGTCGGCGGACGAGCTGGCCGGGATCGATCCGTGCGTCCTGTTCGATCCGCTCGCAGGCCAAGATCCGCAGGTGGGCGTGACCGCCAAGCCCGAGCCGCGAGGAATTTACGAGTGCGGCTGGGAGCTGCCCAGCGGTGTCCGGATGGACGTGTCGTTCGACGACGGGTCCAAGGACCCCAGCGGGCTGCCTGTCGACATCGGCGGGAAGCCCGCATCGGTCATCCCGGACCCCCCGGATGCCTCCTGCCAGGTCGAGTGGGAACACCGGCAGCCACCGGACGAAAGCAGGTTCGCGATCGAGAAGGTCGTGGTGGTCGCGACCAACCGCAGTCCGGCCCAGATCGACCCCTGCGCGAGCGCGGTCGGCTTCGCGCAGCAGGTGAAGGCCAAGCTTCCACCCACCTGACGCCCGGCAAGATCTGTGCGCGCCAGGTCACCTTCGCCCGGTCCACCCGCACCAGCCAGGAACGACAGCCTCCATATTGGACATCGATGCGGCGCTACGGCCCTGGACATCATCGTCGCCGATGGGTTCCCGTTCCGGTTCGTCGATGCGAGCGAAACACGCGTTCTTGCCGCTGCGATGTCGAACAGTGCACTCCTTGGCGTGACCCGGAACGATTTGCGGATTCTCCACGTCCAACCGGCGACTGCGGATAGACGGCCTAGGAGGGCAAGACCAGTGTTTGATCACGGTGAGTTCCAGACGTTCTGGGTGGCCTGGGTTGCGCTCATCCTGATCGTCAACATCGTGCAGGCGCGCAGGAGAAAGACCCGGCGCTCCGGGCATTCCTCGACGTTCGGCGGCGACATCGGCAGCGGCTCGACGAGCTACGGCGATACGGGCAGCGGCTCCGACTTCGGCGGATTCAGCTGCAGCGATAGCGGCGGCAGCAGTTCGTCCAGCGGCGACAGTTCCAGTTCCTGCTGAGGCTTGCACAGCCCGGGAGGGGCTGCAGAAACCATGACGATTTCAGGAACGAGACCGCCCTCTCGCGGGCGACCGTGACCGGTCACGGGCCACGAGTCGCACCTGAGCAGGTTCCTGTCCACGAACGGGGAATGATGACTTCGAACGGTTTGCGACGATTGCCGGTTTTTGTGCTGGGCGCGTGCATGCTGGCGGCGTGCTCGTCCGAACAGGACGACACGCCCGGGCGCCCGGCTCCACCCGGGACCGTGCTTCCCATCGGCACGAAAGCACTCGTCGACTACACCGACGGAGACCAGCACGGCACGATCGGCATCACCGTCACCTCCATCGTCCGCGGTGACCGTGCGGACCTCGGACCGGATCCGGGTGCCGAGAGCCGGACGGGCCGAGTGCCGTACTACCTGCACGCCGTGATCAGCAATGAAAGCGATGCCGCATTCGAGGACATGGACGCCGAGACCTTCCTGGGCGCGCAGCCGTCGGACAACTCCGAAACCGCGCACTACTCCGGCGTCATCGAAGGCAAGTGCATCCCCGGACGAGCCACGGGATTCGCAGTTCGGGGCGCCGAGTACGAGGTCTGCAGGATGATCATGGTCAGCCCGACCGCGACGGTCACGGCGACGTACAGCGGCGTGCAGTTCAACACCGGTGAACCACAGCCCGCACAGCACTACGGCAACAACCCGATTCGATGGCAATAGCAAGCTCCTGATTCCGCCGGGCACCATCCGTCCGCTCGCCCTGGCCGCGACCGAGGGCCCGAGCGGGCGTCGCACGCCCCTGTTCGACCAGTGGCACGCGTCGATAACCGCCATCGCCGCCGATCTGGTACGGCGCGCGCGGTGGGCTAGTCGTCGGCAACGCGATCACATCGGCAGATGAACATGGCGCCGATCCCGCCGCGTCGTGAAGCGGAACTGCCGCCGCGGCGTGTCGCCGGGTCGGTCTACAGTGGATATCCGGATTCGATCCATCGCCGGCCCACAGATGCCGTGGGCGCGCCATTGGAATACGACACACCCTCCGTTCATCGCCGTGCCGATGGACATCTAGCGGTGTTCCTGAACTGGAAAGGCCGTGTCCGCACCCGAATCAGACCAACTGTTGGCCACCATCGACGTAGAGCGTGGATCCGCTGATGAACCGGTTGGTGATGACGGCGAGGATCGCTTCGGCGACGTCGTCGGGCGTACCGATACCGCGCACCGGAATCTTGGCCGCCATGGCCTCGAAGGCGGCGCGTTTGCCCTCGGCGTCGGTGATGTGCCGCCACAGGGGCGTGTCCACCCAGCCCGGGGAGACCGTGTTGACCCGGATCGGGGCGAGCGCGACCGCCAGTCCTCGGACCATGGCGTTGAGAGCCCCGTTGACGGTACCTGTGAGCACTCCAGAAGACAGGGGCCGCTCTGCGGCGATGCCGGAGACGAATGTGATGCTCCCGTTCGCTGGCATCGTCGCCGCGGCCCGCTGGGCGAGGAAGAACGGTGCGACGACCTTGGAGCGGAGGACGGTGTCCACGTCCTGTTCGGTGACGTCCTGGACATCGCGGTAGACCAGATCGGCCGCAGTCACGACCAGGTGATCAACACCGCCCGCCGAGGCGAAGAGCAGTTCGCGTCCCTCCGGCCGGGTCATGTCGGCTGCCACGCAGGTGACCTGGTCGTCATCGGCGCAGAAACCGGCGGCAGACTCTTGCAGGCGTTGGTGGTCCCGTCCTGACAGGACCACGTGTGCCCCGTTGCGGTGCAACAATGCCGCGGTGGCTCGCCCCATGCCGGAGCTCGCACCCACCACGATGACGCGTTGATCCTTCAGCCTCATGGTCTCGTCCTCGGTGTGCGGGATCTTCGGCGATCAAGACGATGTGCCGATCGCCGGGTTCTTGATCACGATCGCCGTGCAGGTTCGTCCGGCTCAACCGGCGACACCGAACGAGGCGTTCGGGAAAGCCGAACGCCGCCCGCTTACGCTGACACGATGAACCTCGGTCAGTTGGAGACCTTCCTGGCCGTTTGCCGTGGCGGCGGTGTCACCGCGGCGGCACTGGCCCGCGATCTGGCCTCGTCCTCGGTGTCGGCCCAGGTCCGGGCCTTGGAAAGCGACCTCGGGGTGGTGCTGTTCGAACGCACCTCCGCCGGGATGCGGCCAACGGAGGCAGGTGAGCGTTTGCGGCCGTGGGCCGAACGTCTGCTCGAGCAAGCCGATCAGGCGCGCCGGGAGGTCACGGGTGGTCAGGAGGCGGTAAGGCTTGGTGCGTTGGAAACCCTGGCAGCCACGCGCCTGCCGAGCATCCTGACCCGACTCGCCACGCGTCGACCCGACATCGCGGTCACCGTCCGTGCACTGCGTTCCCGGGAGGAGGTCTTCGCCGGACTCGACACGGGAGAACTCGACGCCGGTTTGCTGTTCGACACCGGCGATTCCCTGGGGGCACTGGGCTTTGCCGCGCCGCTCGGACTTGAGCACTACGACCTGGAATCGGTCCCGCTCGCCGTGGCCGCCGCGACGAACCATCCGCTCGCCCGCCGACGAGATCTCACCCGCGCGGAGGTCGCTGCCCACCAGTTGCTCGTCGCACCACCCGGATGCTCGTTCCGCATGGCCGCAGATCACGTGTTCGGCCCCGACGGACCGCGAACCGAACTCGACAGCATCACGGTCGTGCGGGCATGGGCCGGCCACGGACTCGGCATCGCCGTCCTCCCGGACTTCCTCCTGGACACCGAGCTCGCTCCGGCCGGGCTGATCCGCCTCGACCTCGCCGCCGAGATCCCGCCACTCGTGCTTCGCCTGATCTGGCGGTCCGGTCGCACCGATGACCACCGACTACGCCAGGTCCTCTACGCCGCCAGCGCATGACCCGGCACACTCACCGGGACTGCTGCGCTCAGAGCAAATCGGCAGGGCCGATCTGCAGGTCGGGGCGACGGTCAACCCCTGGTCGCAGGAGATGGCCATGACGTGCTGACCGGTGTGCCCGAACGGGACGCCGGTTCCGCTTCCGGCGTGTTGGAGACCGGCATCCAGGTCGGGTCTGCTCTGGGGCCGGCGCTGCTGGGCACCGTCCATGCCGCCACCGACTCCTTCGTCGGCGGCCTGATGATCAACCTCGCTCTGGCCCTGCTGGCGTTCGCCTTCCTGCCCATGCTCTCGCCTTCGCATGGCAGCCCCTCTTCACGATGAGCGGAAGTCTCTCGGACTTCGGGTACTCCCCCCGGGACCACCCATTCACGTCCAGCATTCCTCTGCGAACGGAGATGCCCGGCCTCCCGATGAGGATTCCTCCGGGGGCACAGTCACGTCTGTCGACGTCAAGGCCCGCTCCTACCGGTCGCCTGCTGCCACTACCGCAGGTCGTACTGGTACAGGTTCCTGCCCATGCGGTGCAACAGCCGGTCTTGCCTGCTGGCCCCCGGACGAAGCACTCCCGGCGGAGGGGCGAAGAACCGGTGTGTCGACCCGGCCGCCAGCGGCGTCTCCGCCAGGTCACGGTAGGTCGCTTCAAGGTTGTCGTCGACCCAGGCGATCACGTCAGGGTCGATGCGGTCGTCGACGGCGAGCGCCCGTGCAAGATCCCAGGCGTGAACGGCGGTGTCTGTGGTGCGCACGGCGAGCGCCTGCGCTGCGGAGATCCGACCCAATGGATAGTCGACCGTGCGGGACAAGGCTCCTGGTGCGCCGAACGCCGCAGCGCACTCCGCAACCGACGCGACGTATGCGGCGACCGGGTCGTCCCCTGTCGCATCGACGTCGCGCAACCGCAGAAATTCCGCGGCGGTGCCGCCGGCCAGCAGGCCGACGTAGTTGAGGTTGCCGCGGGTCATGTGATTGACCAGTCCGAGCACGTCCCATTCCGGGCACGGGGTCGGAGATGTCCATTGATGCGGCCTCACCAGTCGCAATCGCCACTCAAACGCCGCGCTAGCGACGACGAACCATTCAACGTTCTCGTCCACGACCCGAGAATGGCTTCGCCGGACAGTCAGCGCTGGCGGGAATCCGACGCCGCGCCCAGAAGATCTTCATCCACAGGTCTTGACTATTGTGGGTGATCACCTCAGGGTGCGGCCGGAGCAGCATCAGGCATCCTGATCTGACCATGGTCGTCGTCACCCACGAGATGGCTTCGCCCGCAAGGTCGCCGACCGAGCCGTCTTCGTCGACGGCGGCAAGATCGTCGCCGACCTCCCACCGGCGGAGTTCTTCTCCGAACAGCAACGCCAATCCCGCATCCGCGCACAAGGTCCTCGACGCCCACAGCCCGGGCGAACCCCGCAGGGCCTTGCCCGGGCTGAGGTTTCCAGCGCCAATGCACTCAACAGTCCACAAGGGATGATCTTCGGAGAGAACCGTCAGGACGAGTTCATCGACGAAGCGATCCGCTGCTCCTTCCCGGTGAGCTCACGAGCGATGCCCAGTGGTTTCGGCCTGTTACCGCCCGCTGAGCATGTGGGCCGGATTGGTCCGGGTGAGCGTCTCGATCCAGTCGTCGCCGACTCCGAGCACTCGCAGCATCTCGGCGAAAACCGTTGGCACGAATGCGAACCCGTTCCCGCCGTGGCGCGTCCACATCTGCTTCAGGAAGACGTCGTGGCTGAGCAGCACCCGGTGGCCGTGGCCGGCCTCGACGAGCCCCGCGACGGCCGCCGCGCTCACCCGGCTCGCCGGGGCCTCGCCCTCCTTCGGGAACGTGATGTCCATGCCGATCATGTCGAACTCCAGCCAGACCCCGCGGTCGGCGATGCCGACCTGGTAGGCGGTGTCCGCTGCCGACGGGTCCATGTGCGACAGCACCACCCGGCCGGGGTCGACGCCGATCTCGTCGAGCACGATGTCGAGCACCTCGTGCCCACGGCGCTGCCAGCCGGGCAGGTGGATCATGAGCGCCACCTCGGGATGCTCGCGCTGGGCGAGCGCGGCAGCCCGCAACGAGGCCGACTCCGCCGGGGTGAAGTCCGGGGAAACACCGATCTCGCCGATGATCCCCGGCCGCGCCCGGTGCTCGCCGACGCCGCGGGCGAGCTCGTCGCCGATGCTCGCGGCCTGCGCCTCGACCGAGTTCGCCGTGATGCGCTCGCCCTCGAACTTCTCCAGGTAGGCGCCGCAGCCCATGACGATGTTCAGGCCGGTGCGGCGGGCCGCCTCCACCAGCTTGTCGGGGTCGCGGCCGATGGCCGCGCTGCACGTGGCGTCGACGATGGTCCGGCCGCCGACCGCCTGGAAGGCCGCGACTTCGTCGACCACGCCGTCGACCGGCTTGGCGGCCAGGTTGTCCGCGCAGCAGTACGGGTCCTGCCGGAGCGCCCACGCCGCCGATGCGTCGACGGCGCGACCGGGCAGGAACTCGGTGAACCGGTAGCTCGGCGGGTCGAGCACCCCGGACAGGTCGTTGAAGAGGTGCTCGTGCGGCAGGACGAGCCCCAGTTCGCCCGCGGGCACCGGACCTGTGACGGTCTGCACGAACCCGCCGGTCACCGCGCGGCTCCTGGTTCGCCGGCCTGGCGGGAGGGGATCATCCCGATCCCGGCGGCGACCAGCGCGAGCACGGTGCCGATCACGGTGACGAGGTGGATGGGGTGGCCGACCGCGGGCACGACGAGGTCGAGCAGCAGCGAACCGACGAGCTGCCCGGCCACCGAACCCAGCCCGAGCAGGAGCAGGCCGAGACCCCGCACCAGCAGCGCCATGAATCCGATCGACAGCAGTCCCAGCACCCCGCCGGTGTACATCCACCAGGTCGGCGGCAGCGAGAAGTGCGCCGTCCCGATCGCCAGCCGGACCAGCAGGCCCGCCAGCAGGACGACGAAGCCGACCAGGAAGTTGAACGTGATCGACACCAGCATCGAGCCGCTCTCCCGCGCCACCGCCGCGTTGCCCGCCGGCTGCCACCCGGCGAGCAGCCCGGCGGCGAACGGCAGGACGGCGAGCGCGATCGCGTGCGGCACGTGGAAGTTCGGCGAGATCGTGACCGCGGTGGCGGCGACGGCCAGCGCGGCGCCGAGCCCGCGGGCGACCGAGATCGGCTGCTTGACCGTGGCGGTGACGCCGATCCGGTCGCAGATGACCCCGGAGATGATCAGACCCGCGATCAGGGTGATCTGGAAGACCGCCACCCCGAGCACCCCGACCGAGACGCCCTCGGAGAGCACCACCGCGCCGCCGCAGAGACCGGCGAGGTAGTTCCACCAGCCGATGCGGCGGCTGCGGATCAGGCGCGGGATGCCCAGCGCCTGCCGGCGCGTGCCGGGCCGCGCGAACACGATGACGAGCATCAGCAGCAAGCCGCTGCCGAACGAGATCACGGCCGCGCTGTTGCCGTCTCCGACGGTCTCGCCGAGCGCGCCGTTGACCGCTGACTGCAGCGGGCTGAGCATGCCGGCCAGCACCGTGGCGATGACCAGGGCGGTCGTGGTGACGCCGCGGGCCGCCCGGCCGGACGTCGCCGGCGGGGCCACCGGAGGGGCGGGTGTATTGGTCATGGCGGTGCGCACTCCCTAGTTGTCCGTGGTGCACCGGATCAGGTGAGACGGGGGCAAGGCTTGGACGTCGTTGTCGCGCCGAGGCACACCGCGGGTGACGTGGGCAGCCCGGCGGGGCGCGGACCGGGCTACCGGTCGCCGGCCAACCAGGTGACCGCCTGGTGGAACAGCCGACGGTACCCCGGCCACTCCATGAACTCGGTGGGCGCCCAGTGCGGCGAGATGTCCGAGGCGAAGGCGAGGGTCCGGCCGGCTCCTTCGGCGCGCACGGCCAGCAGCGGCCGGGATTCGACCGTGGCGAGCACGGTCGCGTCGGACTTGGCGATCAGCCGCTGGTAACCGAGCAGGATCGGCCACTGCGCGTCCAGGCCCTCGGTGACCGGGTGCGCGGTTCCGGTGAGCTCACCGGCGACGCCTTCGGGGCATTCCACCCGGTCGTCGTAGGGCAGGATCTCGACCGGCAGCACGTCCTCGATCGGCGTGCCGTGGAAGTTCGCCTTGGCCTGGAACCCCTGGAAGCTCAGGTAGCCGCCGGCCATGGCCAGCCCGCCGCCGCCCCGCACCCACTCGGCCAGCACCTTGAGCCGGTTCGGGAAGGGGCGTCCCTGGTTGAACACCTGCGGGTGCAGCAGCAGCGAGTTCGCGCCGATGTCCGACAGGATCACCACGTCGTATTCGTCCAGTTCCGCCGTCGACGCGGGGAAATCGGTCGCCACGGCGTGCGACGGCAGGTGCACCACCTCGTGCCCCTCGGCGCGCAACGCCGCGAGCAACACCTCGGCGCCGATCTCGAGCTGGGCCCGGTCGATGGCATCGAAGCCCTTGACGTCGGTCGTCCGGGCGACCCAGGACTCCCCGGCCAACAGCACCCGACTCAATTCCGCCTCCTGGTGAAAGTATGTTGCGCAAACTTTGCGCTCGATGTTGCGCAAACATAAGCGGGCCTGTTCGGCGCGTCAAGAGCGACCCCCGAAGACTTGCCGATACACTGCGGTCGAGCACTCGACGAAAGGGGCGGCGATGACGTTGACGCGCGTTGCGCAACTTGCGCAAGTGTCGACCTCGACGGCGTCGCGCTACCTGCGCGGCCAGCTGAAGGTGCAGTCCGAAACCGCTGCCCGGATCGACGCCGCAGTCCGGGAGCTGCACTACGAGGTGCGCCCGTCGGCATCCCCGGACGCCGCGCGCGACCACGGGCCGGTCATCGCGCTGATCGTCCCGGAACTGGTCAACCCGTTCTTCGCGGCGCTGGCCGAGGAGATCGCCACGGCCGCCGCGGTCAGCGGCGCCTCGCTCGTCATCGGCGTGACCGGGCGACAGGCGCAGCGCGAAGCCAAGGTGAGCGATTTCGTCGCCGGCGCCGAGGACATCGACGGGATGATCTACGTCGGGATGCACCGGGAGAACCCGCGTCTGCTCCAGGCCATCGCCGACGGGCTACCGGTGGTCGTGCTCGACGAGGAGATCGCCGACACCGCCGGGGTGGACACCATCGGGGTCGACAACTACGGCGGCGCCTACCAGGCGACGGCGTACCTGGCGCAGCTGGGACACCGGCGCATCGCGCACATAGCCGGACCGCGGGAGCTCTCCACCACCCGTGACCGCCTCCGCGGATACCGCGACGCGATGCTGCACGCCGGCCTGGAGGTCGACGAGGACCTGATCCTGCACGGCCCCTACACCGAGCAGTTCGGCGCGAGCACCTTCCCGTACCTCACCGGCGCCGCGCAGCCGCCCACCGCAGTGTTCGTCGGCAGCGACATCGCCGCGGTCGGCGTCCTCGGCGCCGCCGAACTGCACGGCCTGCGCATCCCGGAGGACCTGTCGGTGATCGGCTGCGACGGCATCCGGGTCGGCGAATGGCTGCGCCCGAAGCTCACGACCCTGCAGCAGCCCGTCGCCGACCTGGCCCACGGGGCCCTGGAACTGGTCCACGCCCGCATCGCCGAACCGGAGACCGGCACCGTGCGGCGGACCCTCCCGCTGCAACTTGTCATCCGCGGTTCCGCGACCCCGCCCCAGCACTGACCACGGAGGACCCGTGACCGATCCGATCGCGCTCGCCCAGCAGCTCGTCCGACTCGACACCCGCGCGGCCGGCGAGAAGGCCGCCGCCGACCTGCTCGCCCCGATGCTGACGTCGGCCGGTTTCGAGGTCGCGGTCGACGAACCGCGCCCCGACCGCGCCAACCTGGTCGCCAGGTTCGGCACCGGCACCCCGATCACCCTCACCGGACACCTCGACACGGTGCCGGCCGACCCGGCGACGTGGTCGTTCGACCCGCACAGCGGCGAGATCCACGGCGACCGGCTGCGCGGCCGCGGCAGCAGCGACATGAAGGCCGGCGTGGCGGCGATCGCCGCCGCCGCGATGCACTGTGCCCGCACCAGCCCCGACGACCTGGCCGTGCAGCTGGTGTTCACCTTCGGCGAGGAAACCGGCTGCGAAGGCGCGGCGCTGCTCCCCGGGCTCGCGCCCAGCCCCGCGCTGCTGGTCGCCGAGCCGACCGCCAACCGGATCGTGCTCGGGCACAAGGGAGTCCTGTGGCTGCGGCTGACCGCGCACGGCCGCAGCGCCCACGGATCCCGCCCGGAACTCGGCGAGAACGCCCTCGCCGCACTAGCCGAAACGGCCGTGCGCATCCACCGGCACGCGGGCTGGCCGACCAGCCCGACGCACGGCCCCGCCACGGTCAACGTCGGCGCGTTCCGCTCCGGTGTGCAGCCGAACCTGGTCCCGGACCGGGCCGAGCTGGTGCTCGACATCCGCACCACGCCGGAGTTCACCGCCGCCGAAGCACGTGCCGCGATCGGCGAGCTCGCGCTGCCCGGTACGGACTTCGCCACCGAGCTGGACCTGCCCGGCGTCGCCACCGACCCCGAGAACCCGTTGGCGCGCACCATCATCGACGCCCTGCGCCCGTCAGATTCCGGCCGACGCCCCGAGTACGCCACGTACTTCACCGACGCCTCGGTGCTGGCCACCGCCCTCGGTTCGCCCGCGGTCGTCATCTACGGCCCGGGCGACCCCGATCAGGCGCACGTCACCGACGAGACGTGCTCCGTCACGGCGATCCGCGAAGCGACCGAGGCGCTGACCCGGCTGCTCACCACGTGGCGCTAGGTCGCGATGGACCGTGCGGCTGCGAAATTTCTCGTCCGAGCACGACATCGCCGTGGTCGCCGAGTGCTCGCTGGGATTGTCGATTCCGCAATCCAGGGCGGCCGAACCCTTGATCTTGTGGCTGACTCCCTGAGAATCGAAACACATGGACTCCCCGAACAGCGACCCCGACACCGGTAACCGCAGCCGGCGGCGGAACATCCGGCTGGCCCTGAAGCCACGACAGCTCACCGCCGACACGAAACGCGGCGTGGGCGCGACGTTGTTCGCCGTGGTGATGCTGGTGGCGGCAACCCTGATCGATCCTGCCGCGTTGTTCCGCGACGGCCAGCCCCTGTACAAAGCCGCTGCGATCGGGGGTGCGATCGTGTTCGTCGCGCTGGGATCGGTCGCCGTGCAGAGCCTCGCGAGGGAAGCGGGCCGCCGCGCCAGGGTTCGGCTCAGCGCAAGCCATGCCGGGGCGATCCGATTGGTCATCTCCCTGGCCGGTTATGCCCTCGTCGCGGTCCTGACGCTGGGAGAGCTGGGCGTGCGCGTGGACCAACTCCTCCTCGGCGGCGCCGTCACCGGGGTGATCATCGGAATCGCGGCACAGCAGTCGCTCGGCAACGTGTTCGCCGGCCTGATGCTCGCCACCGCGCGCCCTTTCAACGTCGGCGACCACCTGATCGTCCACTCGGGGACGCTCGGTGGGCCCTTGGAAGGCCGCGTAGCCGAAGTGGGCCTCGTCTACCTGACGCTGGAAAGCGACGACGGCATGATCAAGCTGCCCAACACCGCCGTCCTCAACTCCGCCATCGCGCCCAACAACGGGATCCATGCGCCGCGAACCGACCGGCCGAACGCCTCCACCGACACCGAACGAAGCGCAAGCAGATCGGAACCGTGCCGATGCGGGGAGTCGTCGTGATCGGCGAAGGGCGAGAACGGCGAGGCCCCGATGCCGTTCAACGGCGAGGAGATCGGCGCAGGACGAGGTCATGGGCTGCCCTCAGGATCCGGCGACCGGTACCGCCGCCCGTTTCCTCCGCCCCGGGGAGCGGGCGAGCCCCAGGGCGGGGAGCGCTACCCGCGAACTGCATCGCCCGGTACGGCCAGTTCTGCTCGGTGTTCCACTGGCTGACGACCAGGTGCAGATCGTCCAGCGTCGAGCCGGGCACGATGTAACCGCCGTAGAGCTGCGCGACATGCCCGCTGCCGTGGTTCTCGCCGTGCCACGAGCAGCCCTGCAGCACAGTGCTGCGGACCGCTTCGTACAGATTCGACGTCGGCCCGTCGAGGTTCATCACGTCGATGCGGTAGTTGCCGGCATCGAAGAACGACAACAACCAACGATCGTCGACACGGCGCAGGCACAGTTCACCGTAGGCACCGGTGAGCGCGATGGTCGGCGGATTTCCCCACGCCCAGACGCCATCGCGGAAACCCCAGCCCTCCCACGCACGGGGATCGGTGAGGCGGTCGGCCGGGACGCGTTGCAGGACCAGGCCCTTGTCCCGCTGGAACCCGGTCGAGAAGGCGTAGACGTAGCCGTCGTCGCCCAGTTCCCAGGTCAACATCTGGAACAGACCGCCGTGGTGGTCGCCGGGCCACCACGCACCGGTGTGCGCCCAGGACTCACCGTTATCGGTCGAGCGGTGCACCTCGGTCCAGTGGACGTTGCCGAGCCCCTCGCACACCATCACGTGCAGGTACATCTCGTCGCCGATGGTGATGACGTCGGTCGGGATCACGGTGCCCACGCGCCGCCCGCGGACCATCGAGTCGTGGCGGTACGGCAGCACCTGTTCGGCGTACGGGTGCGCGCCGGTCGAACCGGTCCACCTGATCCCCGACGTGGCGGTCCGCGGATCGCCGAACAGCACGACTGGCGACCGCCAGCCGGGCCCGCCCACCCCCGCCCGCTCGAACGTGTCGCCGAACACCGACACCAGCCGCCCGTCCGGCGCGACGGCGGTGACCCCGAGGTCGGTACCCCCGATCCCGAAACCGTCCGTGAGCCCCGGCCCGGTCAGATCCTTCACCTTGCGCACCAGCGCTCGCACCTCATCCCGCAGTCCGTCGGCCGATCCGTGCGCACCTCCGCGACACCGCGGCAGCCGCACCCACCTCCGACTGTAGGTGCCACACCGCGAGGGGTGCGACGGCCGCCGCGGCGTGCTCGACTGCCGGATTCGGCGCATGACACCTACGCGCCAGCTGCGTGGGAGCCAAGTGACTCGGAAAGGGCCTGCGTTCTGCCTACGCCTGAGTAGTTCGGTCAGGACGTCATGACGGTGAAAGGCCGAGGTCGGCGAAGCCTTGTGGCGCCCGCTCGTCGGCATGGCCGCATGTGGGCGCACTCGACTGGATCGCCGAGCGCCCCGGGTCGACGGTCTCGGCTCATCTCCCGCGCAGTTCGAGCGCGACCGCGCCGAGCACCAAGGCGCCCCCGACGAACGCACCGGCCCAGAGCGACTCGCCGAACGCGGTCGCGCCGATCGCGGCGCCGACGAGCGGCGTGATGTAGGCGTAGGTGCTGACCAGCGGGGCCGGTGCGCTCTCCAACAGGCGCGTGTAGAGCATGAAACCGACGAGCGAGTCGAAGACGAGCAGAAACACCGCCGCCCCAGCCGAGGCCCAGCTGACGTCCGACCACCGGGCCGGGGCGAATTCACCGAGCGACAACGCAATCAGCAGCAACACGGTCCCACCGGCGAGCAGCTGAACCGCGCTGGCGACCACTCGATCAACCGTCCCGGCGACGTTCGCCATCAACAGGCTCCCCGCAGCCCACAGGATCGGCGCAACGCAGAAAGCCGCGACCGCCCACGGCGCCCCGCCGATCGCACTACCCGGCGCCGTCAGAACCACGACCACGATGCCACCGAAACCCGCCACGAGGCGCACCCGCGACGCGACCGATACACGGGTTCCGATCAACCCGCTCAGGAGCACCACCCACAGCGGGATCGCCGCAGCGAGGATCGCCCCGAGACTGGCGGTCACAGCGGTCAGCGCGACCGTGGCGAGCCCCTGCCCGCCCACCAGCAGCAGCACACCGGCAACCGCCAGGTGCCGCACTTGCACCCGAGTAGGCCGGGGACGCCCACGCGCGACAACAGCGAGCACGACCCCGCCGAGCAAGAAGATCAGCGCCGCCCCACCGAGCGGCGGCACGCTGTCGACCATCAGCTTCATCGCCGGAATCGCCGAGCCCCAGCACGCGTAGAGCGCGAGCAGCAGGAACACAGTGCGATCAGGAGGCGCCACGCCAGTCCGCCCACCACCCCGGCGCTGCACAATTCTGCCGATGATCAAACCGAAGCTCCTCACGATCTGCCAGTCCACATCATCCGTCGGTTTGGACGCCCACATCGCTTCATCGACCAAACAGGTGATCATGGTCCCTTCGGCGCTCGGCAGGCGTTCCGGCCAACGCGCGCTCGTCCGCGTACTCGCGCCGCCGAGGTCCGTCGACAATCACCGCACGTGAAGCCCCTGGCGTACTGGTTGATCTCGATCGACAACCCTTCCACCAGGGGCTTCACCCATGTCTGCCGCCGGCCGACCCGAGATCACCCGGCCGGGCCGGCAAGGAGCATCACATCATTTCCAGTACCAGCAGGGAGTACTTCACGTTCGATTCTTCGTACGATTCCCTGATGCTCATTCCCGCCGTTTTCAGCAATTCATCGAGCTCGTCGATCGTGAACTTGTGCGACGTATCGACGGTCACGACCTCGCCCGCCCCGATAACCCCGCGAAGATTCAAGTCGGCAAGGAAGAATTCGACGTCAGCCCTTGGCCAGATCCGCGCTTCCATGCGGCGGGCATCCGTGTTGTACACCAACCTACTATCGAACACGGACGGATCGAAGTCGCCATCGAATGCACGATTCAGGGACGTCAGCCTATTGGTCAAGAAATTGTGCCACAGATCGACCCCAGGCGGATCGTTGTACGCCTTCTCAAGTACCGAGCGGGGTTTGTCGAAATCGACACCGACCACCAGGAGATCACCGCGGCGGCCCGCGGATCTTATATCCGCCAGCAGTTCGCGCCGCTTCTGCTCGCTCATGTTCCCCAGCGAGCTGCCCATGAACAGGAAGAGTCGCGATGCTTCCGGCCGCCGCCCGACGACGCTCAGACTACTGTGGTAGTCACCGGCGATGGGCCAAATATCGAGGGCTTCGATAGAATCAGAAAGCCGATCGGACGTCCGCTTCAGCATTTCTTCCGACACATCGATCGGCACATACCTCAGCGGCGCTTGCGACTTGACGACCATTCGATTCAACAACAGTTCGGATTTCGTGGCCGTACCGCAGCCCAATTCGACTACTTCGTCCACCTCTGCAAGATCACAAATAGCATCGACATTGCGCTTCAGCAGTGCCCATTCAGCGTGATACGGGTAGTAAGTTTCCAAGTCGCAGATCTCCGCGTACAGATCCGATCCCCGTTCGTCATACCCATATACGGTCGGGATCACGCGCGGAGCTTCCGAAAGACCCGCCACCAGGTCCCGGGTCTCGCTCGTCGCATCATCCACCCGCACATCGACCAGATCATTGACTGCACCCATCAAGGCCATCCAATACATAGATTCTCACCAGGACGAACACGCCATCATTGATCTCGCTATTCAGAACCACATCCTCGTCGGTCGAGGATCGCCAGCACGTGCTCCAGAAGCCGTGCGGCCTGTTCCTGCGGATCACCGTCATCGGGCCGCAGGACGACGTCGGCGGACCCCGGCGGCTCGTACGGGTCGTCGACACCGGTGAAGCCGCGGATGCCACCGTCCCTGGCCTTCGCGTACAGGCCCTTCGGATCACGGGACTCGCACACCGGCAGCGGGGTATCGACGAAGACCTCGACGAACGGGATTCCGGCGCTGTCGTGCGCTTGCCGGACGCGGTCCCGGTCACGTCGGTACGGACTGATCAGAGCGGCGACCGAGACGACACCGGCGTCGGCGAACAGCTGGGAGACCGCGCCCACTCGCCGGACGTTCTCGCTGCGGTCGTCGGCGCCGAAGCCGAGATCGGCGTTGAGGCCGTGCCGGAGGTTGTCCCCGTCGAGCAGGTACGCCGGTCGGCCCGACGCCACCAGGAGTCGCTCGAGTTCCGCGCCGACGCTGGACTTGCCCGAACCGGAAAGCCCGGTCAACCACACCGTCATCCCCCTGCTTCCGCGTTCGGCGCGGCCGAGCGATGTGTCGTGCCAGACAACCGAGGACTGCCGCCGGACGGCGTCGGTGATCATGCCGGCCGCGATGGTGTTGTTGGTGGCGTCGTCGATCAGGATGAAGCTGCCGGTCTCGCGGTTGCGCCGGTACGGGTCGAACATCAGCGGCTGCTGGGTCTCCAGCCGGACCCGGCCGATGTCGTTGAGCGCCAACGAATCCGCAGCGGTGTCGCGGTGGAGGGTGTTGACGTCGAGACGGTAGGTCAGGTCCCGCACGACCGCCTTGGTGGCGCGCGTCGTGTGGTGCAGCGTGTAGCGGGAGTGCGGGCTCAGCACCGACTCGTCGGTCAGCCAGCACACCATCGCGTCGAACTCGTGCCCGACGTGGGGCCGGTTGCCCGGACGGCAGATCATGTCGCCCCGGCTCACGTCGACCTGGTCGGCCAGCCGCAGGCTGACCGCCTGCGAAGCGAACGCCTCGGCGAGCGGTTCGCCGCCGGGCCCGAAGACCTCCCGCACGGTGGTGCCGAGGCCGGAGGGCAGCACGACCACCTCGTCCCCCGGCCGCAGGACGCCACCGGTCAGCGTGCCCGCGTATCCGCGCTCCTCGCCGGTCACCTGCTGCGGGCGAACGACGTACTGCACCGGGAACCGGGTGTCGATCAGGTTGCGGTCGGAGGCCACGTGGACCTCTTCGAGGTGGTGCAACAGGGACGTCCCCTCGTACCAGGGCATGCTGCCGCCCCGGTCGACGACGTTGTCGCCGTGCAGGGCCGACATCGGCACGAACGTCAGGTCGGGAACGTCCAGCTTCGCCGCGACGCGCTCGAACTCAGCCCTGATCTCGGCGAACCGCTGCTGCGAGAAGTCGACCAGATCCATCTTGTTCACGCACACGACGAAGTGCGGGATCGCCAGCAGGCTGGCCAGGAACGCGTGCCGCCTGGCCTGCTCCACGACGCCCGTGGACGCGTCGATGAGGATCAGCGCGAGATCGGCGGTGGAAGCCCCGGTCACCATGTTGCGGGTGTACTGGACGTGACCGGGGGTGTCGGCGATGATGAACTTCCGCCGCGGCGTGGCGAAGTACCGGTAGGCGACGTCGATCGTGATGCCCTGCTCGCGCTCGGCGCGCAGGCCGTCGGTCACCATCGCGAGGTTGGGCCGGCCGTCGCCGGAGTCGCGCCCGGCCGCCTCCAGCGCCGCGTACTGGTCGGTGAACAGCGCCTTGGAGTCGTACAGCAACCGCCCGATGAGGGTGGACTTGCCGTCGTCGACGCTGCCCGCGGTGGCGATGCGCACGAGCTCGGTCATCAGAAGTACCCCTCCCTCTTCCGGTCCTCCATGCCCGACTCCGAGATCCGGTCGTCGGCGCGGGTCGCACCTCGTTCGGAGACCCGGGTCGCGGCGACCTCGGCGACGACCGCGCCAGGAGTGTCCGCTGTGGACTCCACGCATCCCGTGCACGTGGCGTCCCCGACGGTGCGGAACCGCACCCGGGCGGTGAACGGTTCCTCGCCGTCGAGCAGGTGGAGGAACCTGGTGCGGGCCAACAGCATTCCGTCTCGCTCGACGACCTCGCGGTCGTGGGCGTAGTACAGCGGCGGTAGCTCGATGCCCTCGTCCATGATGTAGGTCCAGATGTCGAGCTCGGTCCAGTTCGACAGCGGAAACACCCGGATGTGCTCGCCCTTGTGGTGCCGCCCGTTGTAGAGGTTCCACAGCTCCGGCCGCTGGTTGCGCGGATCCCACTGCCCGAACTCGTCGCGGAAGCTGAACACCCGCTCCTTCGCCCTGGCCTTCTCCTCGTCGCGCCGCGCACCGCCGAACACCGCGCCCAGATCGTGCTCGGCGATGCCCCTGAGCAGCGCGACGGTCTGCAGCCGGTTCCGGCTCGCGCGCGGACCGGTCTCCTCCGCCACCCGCCCCGCGTCGATGTCGTCCTGGACGTGGCTGACCAGCAGTCGCACGCCGAGCCGGTCGACCGTGCGATCCCGGAACTCGATGACCTCGTCGAAGTTGTGACCGGTGTCGACGTGCATCACCGGGAACGGCAGGGGCCCCGGCCAGAACGCCTTGGCCGCCAGGTGCAGCATCACCACCGAGTCCTTGCCGCCGGAGAACAGCAGCGCCGGACGGGCGCAGGTGGCCGCCACCTCCCGGAAGACGTGGACCACCTCCGCCTCCAGCATCCGCAGATGCGACATCGCGTAGGTCCCGATCATCGTCAGACCTGCCCTTCCCAAGCCGAAGCGGGCTCTCACGTCCTGGCCAGCAGGGCGCCACCGTTGACGTGGACGACCTGACCGGTGATGAATCCCGCGTCGGGCGCCGCCAGGGTGCAGACCACGGCCGCGACCTCCGCGGGTGAACCGCCGCGGTTCATCGGGGACAACCGGGACCGGCCCGCGTGGAACTCCGGCGACATCCGGTCTCCGTAGAATTCGGTGCCGGTCACGTAACCCGGCGCCACCACGTTGACCGTCACGTCGTCCGGCGCCAGCTTCGCGGCCAACTCCGCCGACCACGGATGCAGCGCCGCCTTCGCCCCGCCGTAGGTCGCCGGGCCGCGCACCGCCGCCACGGAGCCGACCGTGACGATCCGCCCCTTCGGCCGCCGGATCGACGGCAGGAGCGCCTGGGTGAGCAGGACCGCGGGAAGCACGTTGCCGCGCACGTTGGCCAGCCACGCGTCCCGCATCCCGTCGAGATCGTCGACCCGGTTCGGATCGGCGTTGCCGCCCGCGTTGTTGACCAGGACGTCGACCTGCCTGCCGGCACCGACGATCTCGGCGGCGGCCCGGCGCACGTCGCCGGGTTCGCTCAGGTCCGCCACGACGCTGCGCACCGCGCGGTCACCGATCGCCTCCACCGCTATCGCGAGGCGATCGGCCCGCCTGCCGATGATGACGACCTCGTCCCCGTCGCCGGCCAGGTGCTTCGCCACCGCCAACCCGATTCCGGTCGCCCCGCCGGAGACCACCGCCAACCTGCTCATCCCGGGTATCCCCTTCCACCGCTTCAGAAGTTCTGCCGAGCGCTGTCGGTGCCGAGCCGCTTGCGGGCCTCGGCGACCATCTGCAACGTCAATTCGGGCGACTCGCCGAGGTAATGGGTGGCCTCGAAGATCCGGTCCTGCTCGTGCGCGCTGAACCGCTCGGTGATCGCGGCATCGTCGGCTGCGAGCTTGCGGACGGGGATTCCCAGGTCGCGAGCGCGCTGGGTCAGCTCGTAGACGAACTCGTGCGCGTCCTGCTTGCCGATGTGCTCGCCCAGGGCGAACATCAGCCGTTCCGACATCACCTGGCCGTTGACTGTCTCGACGTTCGCGGCGAGCCGGTCGGAGTGCACGATGAGCCCGCCGACGATCTCGCGGAGGATCTCGGCCGCCGCCAGGGCGTAGTGCGAGACGTCCGGAACACACGCCCACTCCAGCCGCAGCGATCTGGCGTCGCGCTCGTGGTCGCCGACCATCCCGGTCAGCGCTAGCCCGGCCTGCGCGGCGGCGAGCCTGGCCATCACCACGACCTGCTCGCAGCGTTCGGGATTCCGCTTGTGCGGCATGGTGCTGCTGCCGACCTTGCCCGCGATCCACGCCTCCTCGACCTCGCCGAACTCCGGCCGCGACAGGGTGCGGATCTCGTCGGCGATGCGAGCCAGCGTGCCGGTGATCATCGCCAGCCCGCTGACGAACTCGACGACCCGGTCGCGCGCCACGTGCCAGCCGATCGCCGGAACCGACAGCCCGAGGCGCTCGGCGAAGCGCCGGAGGGTTTCCCGCCCCCGGCCGTCGAAGCTCGCCATCGTTCCCGCCCCGCCGAACAACTGCGCCACCAGCACCCGCTCGCGCATCTGCTCGACGCGGTCGCGGTGGCGCAGCAGTTCGTCGATCCAGCTCGCGGCCTTCAGGCCGAAGGCCATCGGGAGCGCGGGCTGGGCATGCGTGCGGCCGAGCGCGACGGTCTGGGAGTGCTGCTCGGCGACGTCGATCAGGCAGGCGGTGATCTCGTCCAGGAGCGGCAGCAGCACGTCCAGGACGTCCCGCGCCTCCAGGGACTGGCCGGTGTCCTGGATGTCCTGCGTGGTGGCGCCGTAGTGGATGAACTGCCCGGCCGGATCTCCGCACGCCGCTTCGAAAACGCGAAGCAGCCCGACCAGCGAATGCCCGGCCCGCAAGGTCTCCTCCCGCACTCGGTCCAGGTCCACCACTCCGACCCGCGCCGACCGGGCGATCTGGTCGGCGACGTCCTGCGGAATCACGCCGAGGTCGGCCTGGGCCAGCGCCAGCGCTGCCTCGATGTCCAGCCAGCGCTGCTTCCGGCAGGTGTCGCAGAAGATGCGGCGGCTGTCGTCGGTCGCATAGCGGTTTCCGTAGAACCGCGAGTCGGTGATGTGCCCGCGTTCGTGCCGGCAGTCCTCCACCGCGTGCTGCCCATCGTCCTGCATCGTGCGCCTCCTCTGTCGTCGGAGCGGTTCAGGAACTCGTTGCCGTCAGGTAGGGGCAGCTCCCGTACGGCGTGGAATCGGCGGCCACGACGCCCTCGGCCGCACGCCGCAGCGCCGCTTGGCGGGGGCTCGCACCCGTCCGCCCGGCCTCGTCGGTGATGTCGTCGACCAGGTCGCGCATCAGGCACGCGAGATTGCCCAGGACCTGCTCGGGCGTGGGAGGTCGTCGGGGCCCGAACAGCGCCTCCATCGACGCCGACCCACCGATTCCGCCGACGAAGTCGGGAATCGCCACGACACCCCGGTCGTTGAGCGTTGCCTCGGCCTGCTCGCTGAGCCCGCAGTTGGCACCGACCACCACGGCACCGACCTGCACGGCCGCCGCCTGGTCGACGCTGAGCGCGTCCGCGCCACCCGCGAGCACCAGCACGTCGGCCGGGACCTTGAAGAGCTCGCCGCGCGGAACCCGCTGTCCGCCGACCCCCATGTCCGGCACCGGAGTCCGCAGTGGATGGTCGACCATCGCGGCGATGTCGAGACCACCGGCCGAGGTGATGGTGCCGTGCTCGTCACCGGCGGCGACCAGCCGCACGCCCTCCTCGAACCACGCGCAGGCCGCGGCGCGGCCGAGGTTCCCGAAGCCCTGCATCGCAACCCGGATCGGTTCGCCCACGCCGATGGTGTGCGCCGCGCCGATGGCCGCGTGCCCGAGCGCGTGCCCCGCGCGGCGTTCGGCCACCGAGAACGAGCCGACCCGGGTTTCCAGCACGGCCATCCGCGCGTGGAAATCCTCATCGGACAGCAGCTGCGCGTTCCGGATTGCGTACTTGATCGACGGCAGGCCGATCGCTGCGGCGTGGCGGTTCAGCTCCTGCCACCCGGTTCCCATGTCCGCGCCCATGCTGTAGCGCGAGCGCAGCTCTTCGCCCAGGAAGGCGAAGAACCGGGACAGGACCTCGGCCTTGTGCTCCGAAGCGGGGTCGAGGTCGAGCCCGCACTTGGCGCCCGCGACGTTGATGCCGAGCACGCGCTGCTTGAGCGTCATCCGGCCGGCCAGCGTCCGGAGCTGGTCGGCGTCCACCCCCGGCTGCACCCGGCACCCGCCGGCCGCGAGGGGCTGTTCCGTCCCGTCGTAGACGAGGAATCCGGGCACTCCGCGCACCGGGTCCTGGAACTCGATCACATGACTCATCTCCGGCCGCTCCGATCTCATTGGTCGCCATCGACGTGGGATTCCAGTGCTCCGGCGACGTCGCGCGGGGTGATGACGGCCGTCGGCAGGCCGTCCCGGAGCACGAGTGCCGCACCTGCCCCGGCCACCGCGTCCGCGACCTCCGCGACCGGCTGCCACCAGCCGACGGTCGGAAGCTCGACGCGGGCGTGCTCGGCGACGGCGTCGGTCAACCGCAGTTCTCCGGACGCGGCGCGCCTCACCAGCTCCGCCTCGGTCACGAATCCCTTGATCTCGGGCAGCCGCACGGGCGGCGCCGCCGCGCTCACCGGCAGGTGGCCCAGTCCCCGCTCCCGCATGATCTTCAGCGCGCCGGACACGGTCTCGTCCGGTGGCAGGAAGGTGATCCCGTCGGGCAGCGACACGTCGCACACCTTCGGTCCGGGCTCCACCGAGGACTCGAAGCCGAACCGGGCGAGCCAGTCGTCGCTGAACATCTTGGACAGGTATCCGCGACCGGAATCCGGGATGAGCACCACGATCACCGCGTCGGGCTCCGCCGTCTCCGCGACTCGCAACGCCGCCGCGACGGCCATCCCGCCGGAACCACCGGTCAGGATCCCCTCTTCCCGGGCCAGCCGGCGGGTCAACTCGACCGACTCGCGGTCGGAGACCATGGCGATCTCGTCGGGGACCCCGGGGTCGTAGGAGCCGGGCAGGCTCGGCTGGCCCACTCCCTCGACGTAGTAGGGGCGGGCCTGCCCACCGGAGTAGACCGAACCTTCCGGGTCCGCGCCCACGACCCGGACACGACCGCCGGACACTTCCTTGAGGTAGCGCCCGGTTCCCGAAATCGTGCCGCCCGTCCCGACTCCCGCCACGAAGTGCGTAACGCGGTGATCGGTCTGCGACCAGATCTCGGGCCCCGTCGCCATGTAGTGCGCGGCGGGGTTGTTCTCGTTGTCGTACTGGTCGAGCCGGCAGGCGCCGGGGATCTCCGCCGCCAGCCGGATCGCGACGTTCCGGTAGAAGTCGGGGTGATCCACGGGTACCGCCGCCGGGCAGACGACCACCTCGGCGCCGTAGGCCCGCAGCACCGCGATCTTGTCGGGCGACACCTTGTCCGGGCAGGTGAACACGCAGCGGTAACCGCGTTGCTGCGCCACCAAGGCCAGTCCGACACCGGTGTTGCCCGACGTCGGCTCGACGAGGGTGCCACCGGGCGCCAGCAGCCCGGAGCGCTCGGCCCCGGTCACCATCGACAGCGCGATGCGGTCCTTAGCCGAACCGCCCGGGTTGAACTGCTCCAGCTTGGCCAGGACCATCGGCCCCGCGCTGCCGGTGACCTTCGTGAGGCGCACTAGCGGGGTGTCGCCGATCAGATCGACGACCGACTCGTGAAACTGCACCACGTCTCCCTAGGACAGCGTTCGGTACGGCGTGATGTGGTGGAGGCTCGTCCTGATCTCCACGACCGCCGGGCCGTGGTGGTCGAGCGCCTTGCGCAGGCAGGGCCGCACCTGGGCCGGGGTGACCGCGGTCAGGCCCAGCGCGCCGAACGACTCGGCCATCCGGGCGAAGTCCGGGTTGGCCAGGTCGGTGGCGACCGTCCGGCCCGGGTAGTCCTTCTCCTGGTGCAGGCGAATCGTTCCGTAGCTGCTGTTGTTGGACACCACGAAGACGACCGGCGCACCGAGATCGCAGGCGGTGGCCAGTTCCCCGCCGTTCATCAGGAAACCGCCGTCACCGACCACCGCGACCGTGGGCGCACCGCCGGATCGCAGCGCGGCGCTGACGCCCGCGCCGACGGAGAAACCCATCGCGCTGGAGCTGATCCCGAGCAAGCGCCCGCCTTCCGCGAACCGGAGGTAGCGGTAGGTCCAGCTGGTGAACGTGCCGGAGTCGACCACCACCGTCACCACGCCGCCGGTGAGTTCGTCGAGCGCCGCCACCACTTCGCCGAAGACCACACCGTCTGCCGCCTCGACCGGCTCCCACACCGCTTTGTCCGCCTCGATCCGGTGCAGCGCCGAGATCCACTCGGATCGACGGCCCGATGGGTCGCTGCTCGGCCCTGTCCCCAGTTGGGCGAGGAAACCGACGGGGTCCGCCACGACACCCACGGAGGTGTCGACGTAGCGCCCGATGCGCGCAGCGTCCGGATAGACGTGCACCAATGGCTGGTCGGGTTCCGGGGCCCGGGGGAACCGCTTTCCCCTGGTCGTCGCATGATCGAGCCGGGTTCCCACCGCGAGCAGCAGATCCGCCGTCGCGAACTCGGCCAACTGGCTCGGCTGCGTGGCGTTGTGCAGGTGCCCCGCATAGCACGGGTGCCGGTTGTCGAGCAGGTGCTGGTTCTTGTTGCTGGTGATCACCGGGAGGTTGTGGCGCTCGGCCACCTCGCGCAGCAGCCGCCTGCCCACCGGGGTGTCCACCATGGACCCGGCCAGCAACACCGGCCGCTCCGCCTGCCCCAGCAGACGCCTGACCTCCGCGAGGTCCCCGCTCGCCAGTTCGGTCCGCGCCAGGCGCGTCCGCTGGGCCGGGACGCCCGCGGCGTCGGGTTCGTCGAGCAGGTTCTCCGGCAGGGTGAGCACCACCGGCCCGGGCGTGCCGGACTCGGCGATGCGGAACGCACGCCGCATGAACTCGCCGATCGCGCGCGGATCGTGCAGCGTCCACACCCCCTTGGCGACCTCGCCGAAGTGCCGCCCGCAGTCGATGTGCTGGAACGCCTCGCGATCGATGCTGTGCGTAGGCACGCCGCCCACCAACACGACCAGCGGGGTGGCGTCCTCTGCCGCCGCATGCACCGCGATCGCCGCATTCGTCGCACCGGGGCCTCGGCTGACCAGGCAGACTCCCGCCCGCCCGGTCAGCTTCGCGTCCGCCAGCGCGGCGAAGCCCGCCGAACCCTCGTGCCGGCACGTCACCACGTCGATCCCGCTGACGTCGTGCAGCGCGTCGAGTACGGGCAGGTAACTCTCCCCCGCCACGCAGAACACCCGGTCGACGTCGTGCCCGAGCAGGCTCGCCACCAACGTGTCGGCGGCCCGCTGCGGCGGCGCGGCACCGGTTCCGGTCGTTGCCATCGGCAGCGTCACGACGCGGGCGGCGGGAAGTACTCGGCGGTCGCGCTGGGCCGCGGATGGATGATCGCGCTGTCGTCGAAGCTCTGCTCGAACTTCTGGTACTGCAGCAGCACGAGTTCGGGCGCCGCGTGGTGCCAGTGCGCGGGGCCGCGTTCGAACCGGATCGGGCCGCGCCAGGTGTCGAACTCCATCGCCTCCAGCGCGTCCAGCACATCCTCCCGGCTGTCCGAGCGCGCCGCCCTGCTCGCGGCGGCGACGATCGTGACATCGGTGAAGTGCGTCAGCGCCGTGTCCGGCGGGAAGTCGCCGTAGCGCTCGGCGTAGCGGTCGATGAACCACCGGCCGATGTCGGTCATGCCCTCCCACGACGGGCGGTAGCGCATCGCGGGCCACATCGCGCCGAGCCCCGCCGGACCGGACAGGCGCCAGAAGTCCGCCGAGCGCAACGGATATCCGAAGGGCACCATCATCGGGGTCGAGGGCAGGATGCCCAGCTCGGCCGCCTGGTTGATGATCAGGTAGTTCGTCCGGATCACACCGCCGTTGATGAACAGGTCCGGACCGAACTCGCGGATCTTGCGCAGCTCCTCGGTCAGGTCGGTGGTGTCGTCCTGCGGGAAGTCGAAGCGCAGGAACTCCATGCCGTGCCGGCTCGTGCCGTACTGCTCCAGCTCGTCCCCGGTCTGGCGGCCGAAGGCGGTGTCCGCGCAGACCATGCCGACCCGCCGCATGCCCTGCGCGGCGGCGAAGTCCAGCATGACCGGAACCCGGTCGGCGATGCTGAAGTACGAGCGGAACACGTTGCGACGCTTCTGCGCGGTGATCGCGCTGAAGCCGTTCTCCACGAAGATCGGCACGTCGTAGCGGGTGGCCACGTCGACCACCCACGGGGTGGTGCGCAGATGCCACTGCCCCATCGCCGCGATCACATCGTCGACCAGCGCGAGCTTGGCCATCTGCCCCGCCGCCGACCGGTACATGCCCTCTTCGCGCGCGGTGGCCTGGTCGTCGTAGAGGACGAGTTCGATCTGCCTGCCGTCGCGCGCGCCGCCCTGCTCCCGGACGTACTCGGCGCCGAGGCAGGCGCCGCGCACGACGAGTTCACCGGCCGTCGGGTCCCCCGGCTCGTTGAGCGGGGTGATCAGCCCGATGCGGATAGGGTTCTCACCGGCGAGTTCGTTCACCGCGCGGACGTTCTCGCGCGCCCGCTGCTCGTGGGTCTGGTCTGGCCGTGCCATGTCAGGTCCTCTCGTCCTTCACTTGTCACTCGGGAGGCCGAACTCGTTGCTGTAGCCGGAAAACCGGTCGTCGAGGGCCTGTTCGTCGAGGCCGAACTGCTCCGGTTCGTAGTGGTGCCCTCCGCCGCCGGATCCGGCACCGAGGTACGAGGCGATGCGCTGCTCCGCCTCGGCGGTGAGCGGGACACCGACGTAGTCGCAGACCTGCGCCACCACGCCGATCGGGTCCACGACGAGGTCGTCGTACCGGAGGTCCAGCGGCGGCGTCGCGAACGGCGCCTGCCCGCTGCGCATCCCGTCCAGCGCCGTGGACACGCGTCGCAGCCAGTACCGGCCGATCTCGTGGTCGTCGACCGCGTCCGAACTCGCGCCACGAACGACGGAGGTCAGGCTGCACACACTGGCCACCGCCACGGCCGGCGAGCGATGCATGCGGATGAGCTTGGCGTGCGGGTACACCTCGGCGAGGTCGTCGAGGTGCCACAGGTGCGTCGGGCTCTTCAGCACCACGGGATCGCCGGAGCCGCGGGCGAGCACGCACTTCAGCTGGGTGCGGTGGAAATCGTAGGAGTCCACCATGGACCGACTGCTGAGCCACTCCGCATAGCTCGGAACGTGGTACCGCAGGGCGAAGATGGAGTCGCGGAAGGTGTTGGCGGTCAGCCGATGGCATTCCTCCGGCATCGTCGCGTCGAGCGGATGGATGGATCTGAACCTGGGGGCCAGCCGGTAGTACTCGTCGATGTAGGAGCGGCATTCCGCGACGAGTTCCGAACGGGGGTTCACGCGACCGGGAGCCATCAGTTCCCACAGCGCCGGAGAACGCAGATCCGGATGGTGCGCCAGCAGGTTCTGCAGGAAGGTCGTACCGGTGCGCAGAAGCCCGGTGATGACGACCGGCTGGAAGTCGATCGCGTCGATCTCGGGCCACTCGGTGATCCGCCGCCGGACGTGCACCTGCTCGACGAGCGCCTTGACCAGCGAGCCCCTTGCCCGGACCCGGCCGCGCGGCGTCAGCTGCGCTTCCGCCTCGATCGCGCGGCACAGCTCCGTCAGCGCCTCGGGGTCGTGCGCGAGTTCCCCGGGATCACCGCCGGTGGCGCGGAGTGCGTCGTCGACGAGCGCGGGCGGGTCGAACGTGACGTCCTGAGCTGATCCGGGCACCTGTCATCGATCCTTCCTCATCACCGAGACCGAGATACTGGCGGATGCGCCGACACGAAAACTTGGTTCCCCGTGAGGCAAACATAGATCTCGAGACCGGCGAAGTCATCGGCTCACGGACGTATTCGCTTCAACCCCGGTTGAAATGTCCGGGGAGAACTCAACCGGGGTTGAGGCCGTCTAGCGCATCGTTGAGATGCCTATCGCGGCACTCGCCGCGGGAACCTCCCCAGGACGCGAAACGGCCGGGGATTCCCCGGGAGGCGGTTCGCGGAAATCGCGCCCGCGCTCCAGGAACACGGGCGCGACGAAGGTGAGCAATCCCAGGCCGATCGACTACGAGGTCCACAGTGGCCGGTGCTGCACGATCCGGGACGCCTCGGCGTCGTCGTGCGGCTGCCCCGCCGGGGAATCAGGCCAGGTCCGGATCTTCCGTGATCAATCCCGCCCGCATGGCGAGGATGACGGCCTGGGCGCGATCGTCCAGACCCAGTTTGTCCAACAGCCGGGAGACGTGCGACTTCACCGTGGAGTCGCTGATCGACAACAGCACGGCGATCGCCGACGGCGTCTTGCCCCGCGCCAGCAGTCCGAGCACTTCCCGCTCCCTGCGAGTCAGTCCGGTGAGCTTCGCCGCCGCATCGGGGTCGACGACCGGGACCTTGCGCACCAGCTCGGTCGCCACGCACTCGATCGCCGACGGGGTGCAGAAGGACCGCCCGCCGGCCACGACGCGGACGGTCTGGACGAGCATCGGCAGCCCGTCGGCTCTGACCGCCAGACCGCGGATGCCGCGGCGCAGCGCCGCCAGCACGTCGTCGGCGGACCACCCGTCGACCAGCGCGACCACCGAGACCGACCTACCGCAGGCCGAGCTGACCGCCGCCAGGTCGAGCACCGGATCCGCGACTTCGGCTACCACGACGTCGGGCTTCAGGCGCTGGTCGAGGCGCCACAGCGATTTCTCCGGCGCGGCCAGGTGGCCGACCACGTTCAGATCGGGTTCCCCGTCAATGGCCATCCGGAGACCCGCTCTGGACAATTCGTCCATACCCCATAATGCGATTTTCCTGACCGCAGCAGCGGCTCTCGAAGAATTTCCCTGTTCGAGCAGCACAGGTTCCCTTCTCCCCAGTCGCAGCACACTCGCAAACCGGCAAGAACCGTTCCACATTGCGGACATCCGCAACAATGCCCCGATCAGAGCAACCGTTTCCTTCGCCCACCCTCCGCCACGGCCGGCGCACTCGCGCTCCGAACGCTATCGAGTGGCGAATGGTGCGACTCCCCGCACCCCGCGCCCGACCGGGGGACGATGCCTGAGGATTGGATCTCCGCTGGTGACGACACCACTGATCGGCTCGGCGGCCTGGCGACCAGAGGGCGTGGCGACATGCCGCAGTGGCCGGCCGCCCATTCTGCGGAGACCGCCCGGCCGTCTTCTTCGCGCGGCGATCGCAGATCGACGAATACCACCCGAAAAGCCTAAGTGCATAACACAAAAAGCATCCGCGCGCCATGGCGAATCATGGTTGCCACATTTCACAATTAATCCACAGCGGACCTGAAAGGCTTCGTCTGCGAGACCAAGTGAAATCGTTACCTCGATTGTCGTGATTCACCCCGTAGGCCGGTTCCGCAAACCGGACTGCTAGATTCACGAGTACGGGTCTGCGTTCAGACACGAGGTTCCCCCCTCCCGCGCGCCTGATCGCTCATGCGCCACGCCGGCTTTCCCGGTCGCGCCGAGCCCGGTGCCGCCGGGACTCCCGCCTCCCGGAAGGACCTCATGACCACGCCTTCAGCAGTTCCACCGGAAACCGCCCTGCTCGCCACCATCTCCCTGGTCCTGCTGACCGGCATCATCGTCATCACGCTCGTGACGAAGCTCGGCCAGCCGCCGGTCGTCGGCGAGATCCTCGCCGGGATCGCGCTCGGCCCCAGCGTTCTGGGACTGCTGCCCGGAAATCCGGTCGAAGTGCTGTTCCCACCGGAAATCCGCCCGTACCTGCACGCCCTCTCCCAGATCGGCCTGATGCTGTTCATGTTCGTCACCGGCTGGGAGCTCGACCTCGGTGTCCTGCGCCGCCGAGCGCGCACGATCGCGTTCACCTCGATCTCCTCGATGCTGGTCCCGTTCGGGCTGGGCATCGGCGCGGCACTGCTGCTGTACCCAGCGCATTCCGATGTGGACGGACAACCGGTCGACCGGACGGCCTTCCTGCTCTACATGGGAACAGCGCTGGCCGTCACGGCGTTGCCCGTGCTGGCAAGGCTCCTGTCCGACAAGGCCATGCACACCAGCCCCCTGGGCACCCTGGCGCTGGCCTGCGCCGCGGCCGCCGACGTGCTCGCCTGGTCCCTGCTGGCCGTGGTGGTGATCATCGTCCAGTCGTCGGGCCCCGGCTCGCTGGTCGTCGCGCTCGCCGGCACGGCCCTCTTCGTGCTGGCCTGCGTTTTCATCCTCCGGCCGATGCTCGCGGCCCTCGTGCGCCGCGCGGCCGGGGGAACGTCGTCGCTGCCGCTGTTCATCATCGTCAGCGCGGGCGTGCTGCTCTGCAGCTACACGACGTCGCTGCTCGGCGTCCACGCGATCTTCGGCGCGTTCGTGTTCGGCCTCGTCATGCCGCGAACCCCGGCCGACCTGCTGCGCCGCTCGGTGGAGGTCCCGGCCCGGAACACCAGCACCCTGCTGCTGCCGATCTTCTTCATCGTCACCGGACTGTCGGTGGACATCACCGCGCTCGGCGCTACCGGCCCGACCGACGCCCTGCTCATCTTCGCCACCGCCTGCGCCGGAAAGCTGGTCGGCGCCGTGGTCCCCGCCCGGCTGACCGGCATGAGCTGGCGCGACAGCGCGGGCCTCGGCGTGCTGATGAACACCCGAGGTCTCACCGAACTCGTCATCCTGGACATCGGCCGCCAACTGCACATCATCGACGGCCCCCTGTTCACCCTCATGACGCTCATGGCGCTGAGCACAACCGCGATGACGGCCCCATTCCTCACCCTTCTGCGGCTGACACCGCAGCAGGCCGAGACGTTCACGCCCGCGCACACCGCCCCGAGGGCGTGACCTTCGCCAGCGGTCACCGGGGTGCGCCCGGTCAGGTCGAACCGGGTGCCCAGCGGACCAGCGGGAGGAAGATCGTGTCGACGATTTCCTCGATCACCTCGGGTGCGACCGGCCGCAGCGTCATCATCGTCTCGCCTCGAAGCAGGTCGAAGGGCAGCGAGGCGATCCGTGGCGTGAGCTTGGCCGGATCGAGCTCGCCGCGCTCGATGGCGCGCTCCATGATCTCGTCGCGTCCGGAGCGGCGCCCGGCGACGATCATCTCGCGCAGCTCGGCGAAACTGGTTTCGGTCTCGGTGAAGTAGCCGGAGAGCAGCAGGCTGAGCTGGGCGAGGAACGGGCCCTGCTTCTCGCTCGCCTCGGTGAGGGTGGCGATCAGGTCGCCGCGCAGGGACCCGGTGTCGGCCGGGGTGATCAGCTGGATGACATTGCGGCGCACGACTGCCGCCTCGACCAGCTTCTGCTTGTCCGCCCAGCGCCGGTAGAGCACCGGTTTGCTGGTGCTGGCTCGCCGGGCGACGGAGTCGACGGTCAGGTTCGCGTATCCCCGCTCGCTCAACTCGTCCCAGGCCGCATCGAGGATCGCCGCCTCGAGCGCTTCGCCGCGCCGTCGTCCCACAACACTCCTTAGACACTTTGACGTTTCTTATCGGTGTACCCTACTCTGGCAGATAAGAAACTAAAACGTATCTTAAGTGAGTGCGTCGTCAGGCCGTGCCGGCACCGTCGCGAGCCCGAAGCAAGGAGTCCTTGATGCAGCAGAGCAGGACCGGAAACGCCGGACCGCACACGAGGTGGAACGGGCGGCTCATCGGCCTGGTGGCCGTCCTGGCCTTGGTGAACTTCGTGGTCGACTCGGCCATCACCGCGCCGCTGCTCGTCCTCCCGGAGATGCTCGACCACTTTGGTACCGACCAGGCGGCGTGGCTCAACGCCACCGCGATGCTGGCGGGAGTGATGTGGGCACCCCTGCTCGGAAGGAGTGCCGACATCTACGGCAAGGGCAGGGTGCTCGTGCTGACGTTGCTCCTCAGCTGCGCGGGCGCCCTCTTGTGCGCCGTGGCCCCCAGCATCTGGGTATTCGTGCCAGGGCGCATGCTGCAGGGAGCGGCTCTGGCCGCCATGTTCCTCTCCGTCGCGATCGTTCGAGGCGCCTGCGCACCCCGCATAGCGATGATCATCGTGGGCATCGTGACCTCCGGCTCCGCGGTGCTCAACATCGTGTCCCGTTTCCTCATCGAGGAACTGGCCGCGGAGTTCGGCTTCCAGATCTTGTTCCTCGTATCGGCCGTCGTCGCGGCCGCGATGGCGATCTGCGCGCGCAGCGTCATTCCCGAATCCCTGATCAGGACGCCGGGAAAGATCGACGTCGGCGGTGCCCTCCTCCTCGGCGGAGGGCTCGCCGGGGTGCTCGGCTACATCAGCCTCGGTTCGGACCTCGGCTGGCTCGCCGTCGGTCCGCTGGCTCTCCTCGTCGGTGGCGCCGGGGCATTGGCCAGGTGGTTCCTGGTCTCGAATCGCAAGCCCGATCCCCTGATCGACGTCAGGGACCTCGGTGGGCCGCTGGTGCTCACGCTCCTCGTCGTCTTCCTCGGAGCCGGTTCGTACCAGAGCATGCTTCAGCTCATCCCCCTCATCGGCGACGTCTCGGCGGATCAGCAACTCGGGTACGGACTGGCCGACCAGGGATCGGTGGCACTGCTGCTCGCGGCGCCGGGACTCGGGGTCATGCTCGGAGGTCCGGTGGCCGGATGGCTCGCCGCACGCATCGGACCGGCCTCGACGTTGGCCGGGGCGGTCATGCTCGGAACGGTGGTGACCATCGGGATGTTCCTCGGGGTTTCCCAGCTCCCCGCCGCGCTCTGCTCCGCATTCCTGCTGGGGGTCACGGTAGGAGCGCTCGGGACATCCGGCTTCAACATGGCGGGCGGCTTGGCGTCCGCCGAACGGCAGGGCATCGTGTCCAGCCTGGTCATGGTGATGGTCTCGATCGGGTCGGTGGTGCTGAACTTCGTGGGCGCGGCCGTGCTCAAGTCGACCGCCGTGGTCGTCGACGGTGAAACGGCGAACTCGGCCACGGGCGTGTTCAGCTACATCGCGATCGCTTCCGGCGCGTTCGCGATCGCCGCGGTGCTGGTCGTCCTGCTCGTCCGAAGCACCCGCCTCAGCCACAAGTCGCCGTCGCCCGACCTCGCGCGGGACGCGGTGTGACGGACCGCTGACGAGGTCGGCATTTTCCCCGCGTACGAGGTGAACCGAGTTGGTTTTCGAACGTTCCACAACGGACTTGGGAGTTGACGAATGGGCATGAGAACTGCACCGAAAGGCAAGGTCCTGGTTTCCGGCGCGAGCATCGCGGGTCCCGCCGTGGCGTTCTGGCTGCACCGGTGTGGATTCGCGGTGACGGTGGTGGAGAAGTCCACCGGACTGCGGGGCGGTGGGTACCCGATCGACGTGCGTGGCACCGCGGTGGAGGTGGCCCGCCGGATGGGAATCCTGCCGCAGCTCCAGGAAGCGCACATCGAGTCGCGCCGGTTGACCTTCCTCGATGCCGACGGCAGCGAGGGCGCGGTGGTGCATCCACAGGCGGTGGCCGGCGGGGTCGAGGGACGTGACGTCGAGGTGCCCCGCGGGGATTTGGCAGAAGTCCTGTACGGGGCCGTCCGTGACGAGGTGGAGTTCGTGTTCGACGACTCCATCGATGCGCTCGCGGAACACGCGCACGGTGTCGACGTCACCTTCCGCAGCGGGGTCCAGCGCAGCTTCGACCTGGTCTTGGGTGCGGACGGGCTGCACTCGCGCACCCGGGAGCTCGTGTTCGGCCCCGAGCAGCGGTTCCACCGCTATCTGGGGTACTGCTTCGCCTTGTTCACCATGCCCAACACCTTCGGGCTCTCCCATGAAGTGCTCATCTGGAACACTCCCGGAAGGGCTGCGGCGCTCTACGCGGTCGGAGACAGCAACGAGCTACACGCATTCCTCAACTTCGCCCACCCCGAACCTCCGTACGAGGTCCTCCGCGACCCCGAGGCACAACGCGACCTCGTCGCCACCACCTTCGCCAACGACGGATGGGAAATCCCGGCCATGGTCGCGGCCATGCGCCACGCGAACGATCCGTTCTTCGACACCGTGAGCCAAGTCCACATGCCGTGCTGGTCCAGCGGCCGGGTCGCGCTCGTCGGCGATGCCGCCTACGCCCCGTCGTTCCTGACCGGGCAAGGGTCCAGCCTCGCCCTCGTCGGCGCCTACGCGCTCGCCGGCTCGCTGGCCGCCCATCGCGACCACACCGCGGCCTTCGCCGCCTACGAACGCGACATCCGCGGATTCGTCGAACTGAACCAGGCACAGGTCGGCGAAGGCGCCGCAGCGCTCTTCCCCACCACCGCCGAAGCCCTCGAAAGACGCAACGACGAACTTCGCAGCCGCACCGCCTTGCCACCGGAAACCGGGCGCCCAGCCCACACAGCCCTCACATTGCCCGAATACAGTCCCCCGTCGACGGCGAACCCCTCCGCTGGGCCTTGATCCACACCACTAGCGAACGGCCGCGGGCCCCGGAGCGACGTTCGCTCCTTCCGGGATCGGGAAGTTCACCCCCGTCAAGGGAGTGACGTGCGAACTCTGGATCTTCCACTTCCCGTCTTCGACCAGGTACCGGTCGCGATATTCCAACGACGCCTGCTCGACGACGCCGTCGGCGAGGTTGACCCTCATGAACCAGAAGGTCCAGCTACCGACCGCGGTGTTCGCGTCGATCAGTTCGATGTCCGGGTGCATCCCGTGGTGGATGTCGTTGTAGAGCCAGCGGTCGCCGTCGCGGCGCAAGGCCAGCTTGTTGTACAGCTCGACGAGCTTCTCGCGATCGTCGAAGCCGCCGAGGCCGGGGCCGTAGTCGATGTCGGCGCCCTCGCGCACGAAGCACTCCCGGAAGGCATCGGGATCCTTGCTGTCGCATGCTCGCCAGTACCGGTACTTCAGGCGTTCGATCTCCTGAATCGCCTCCAGGCGCGCGACCCTGCGAGCGAGGTCGCGCACATCCACGTCGCCGTCATCGAACACTTCTGCCTCCTCGTTCGCCGGACTCGCCAACGGCCATCCCGCGTTCGGCGGTTCAGCATGTCAACAGAGGGGGTCCTGACCGAGCCCCGGAACCATCGGGCGACGAACGTCGATCGCGCTCCCCTCAATCCACAATGGAGTCGCTGAACTCGACCGGGGAGCCGAGGAACTCCCGGTGCGACGCCGGGGAGGTGCCGTCGACGTCGACCACTCCCAGTTCCTCGCCGACCTCGGCTCCGACCAGCACCCGCCCGGTCCACCGCATCCGATCGGGGTGCTCGGCGAGCGCGGCGATGACCCGTCCGGTGAACTCCGGCGACTCGGCCATCGCGGTCAGCTCGCCGTAGCGCACGGGATCCGAGTTCAGCACCGCCTCGGTCCGCTCGGTGCGCAGCAGTCCCATCCAGATCGACACGGCCGCCACGTCGAACGGCTTGAGGTCCACCGCCATGTCGTGCGCCATCTTGTCCACACCTGACTTCACCGCACCGTAGGCGGGGCCGTGCATGTAGCAGGTGGCGCCGAAGGACGAGGTGTTGACCAGCAGGCCGCCACCAGTGCCGACGAGCAGCGGCGCACCGTAGTAGCTGGACACGTAACTGGAACGCAGCCCGACCTCGAACATCTCCTGCAACGCCAGCGGCTTGGACCAGAACGGCCCCTTGGTCGCGAGCTGGTCCGGGATGATGAACGCGTTGTTCACCAGGATGTCCAGCCGGCCGTGGTCGGCGCGCACCCGCTCGAACAGCGCCGCGACCTGGGCGTCATCGCGATGATCGCAGACGACCGGAACTCCGGTGCCGCCCCTGCGGTCGATCTCCTCGGCGGTGGCGAAGACCGTGCCCGGTAGCGACGCCTCGCCCTCCCGCCGAGTCCGGCCGGTGACGTAGACCGTGGCGCCGGTTCGGCCGAGCGCGAGCGCGATTCCCTTGCCCGCGCCCCGGCTCGCGCCGGTGACCACCGCGACGCGGCCGCCGCTCACAGCTCGCCCGCCATGCCGAGTGGCCCACCGCACGAGACGACCGCGAGATCGTCGACCTCCGAGCTGCTCGGCATCGCCCGCCCGGACGTTCGTTCATCGGCCATGTACCCGCTCCCGGTCCCTGACGCACGAGTCGACTGCGACAACGCAGAACCAAACGCTTGCTTGAGCGTATCGAAGGCGGTCGGCAAGTCAAGCCCCGGCAGCGGATCCCGCCGGGCCCGGTGCGCGGCGGGCGTCGTAGACCATCACCTGGTCTGCGCATCAGGTGACGAAGGGGAAGACCCCGAATTCCTCCTCAGCGCCCCTTCTCGGGGCGCGGCCTCGGGTGCCACCAGATCGCCGAAGCGGTGTTCGGCGATTCGGGCGACCTCCAAGGCAGCGGCGTGGCATTCGTAGGCGGGAGCGTTGTGGAGCCGCCGCGCCCCTTGGTCCAGTACTGCTTGGAGATGTGGGCGCTCACGCAGGCACATGATGAGCGGGAAGCCGAAGCGGTCCCGGTAGGCGTCGGTGAGTTCGTCCAGTTGTTCCTGCTCCCGATCGGCCAGATCGGTCAGCCCGGGAACGGAGTGGTCGCGGAGGGACATCCCGCCGCTGTCCCCGCTGACCACCGGTCCCCCCAGGTCCGGGTAGAACGACAGCAGTCGCCGCACTTCGTCCTCGCTGGAGTCGAAGAACGCCGTCAGGAGGGCCGTCCTGAGGTCGGTCACGTCAGCGAACGGTCGCTGCTCGCACGCTCGATCGATGGCCCGCGTCGGACCTTGGAACAGTGGCGCGAAGGTGGCTTTGAACTCCTGGGCGGTCATGTCGTTGATCTGCTCCAGCGGAAGTCCGGCGGCACTGGACGACTCGTCGTCCGTGGCCTTGCGCCGTCTGCCGAAGTGGTGGAAGACCAGGTTCAGGACGATCGCCGTGATGGCGCCCATCGTGGTCCCGCTGCCGCCGAAGATCTGCGCCCAGTCCGGGACGGCGTCCTTCACCCCGGGCACCATCGTGACGTACATGGCCATCCCGATGCTGGCCGCGACGATCACGGAGTTGCGGTGATCGCGGAAGTCGACCCGCGACAGGATCTGGAGCCCCACCACGGCGACCATGGCGAACATGGCCAGGGAAGCGCCGCCGAGCACGGGTGCGGGGATCGCCGTGATGACGGCCGCGAACTTCGGCACCGAACCGAGCGCGATCATGAAAAGCCCGGCCACGCTGATCACCCACCGGCTCTTCACCCCGGTGAGCCGCACCAGGCCCACGTTCTCGCTGAAGCAGGTGTACGGGAACGAGTTCAGGGCCCCGCCGATCACCCCCGAGAGCCCGTCCGCCCGCATCGCGCGGGTGATGTCGTCGCCCCGCACCCGCCTGTCGACGATCTCCGACACCCCGGTCACCGCGCCGGTGGTCTCGATCACCGTGATCATCATGACCACCATCATCGAGACGACCCCGCCCACCGAGACCATCGGGATGCCGAACTGGAACGGGGTCGACAACCCCATCCAGGAGGCCTGCCCCACATCGTCGAAGTCGGTGTCTCCCAGCGCCCAGGCCGCGAACGTGCCGAGCACCAGCCCGAGCAGAACGCCCACTGTGGACAGGAATCCCCGCGACACCTTGTGCACCAGCACGATGACGGCGAACGTGCCGAGGGCGTAGGCCATGTTCCGGCCGCTGCCGGGATGGAACGCGGCACCTTCACCTCCGGCCGCGCTCGTCGCCGCGACCGACAGCAGGCTCAACCCGATGATGGCGATGACCGACCCCGTCACGACCGGCGGGAAGTACCGCATCATGCGCCCGAAGACCGGGGCGATCACGAAGGTGATCAGCCCGGCCACGATCACGGCGCCGTAGACCATCCGCAGCCCCTCCGCGCCACCGCCCGCACCCAGCCCGATGGCGACCATCGGCGCCACCGCCACCGCCGACACCCCCTGGAGCAACGGGAGCCGCACTCCCACCTTCCAGAACCCGACCGACTGGATGATGGAGGCGATACCGCAGGTCAGCAGGCACGCGTTGATGAGGTGCACGAGCTGACCGCCGTCCAAGCCCAGGGACGACGCCAGCAGGGTCGGGATGACGATCGCCCCACCGGCGAAGAACGCCAGCACGTGCTGGAACCCGAAGATGGCCAGTTTCGCCACCGACGGCACCTCGTCCACGGGGTGGCGGCGAGGCCGCGCGTCGCCGCTCATGACGGATGTCCCGCGGCGGCGCGGAAGATCCCGGGCATCAAGGGCAGTCCCGGCACCCGCTGGACCCGATCGCACCAGCGCCGCACGGCGGGATAGTCCTGGCGGGAGATGCCGCCTTCCTCGCAGAGCGCGACATCTCCGAAACAAGCGATGTCGCCGAGCGAGAACGCGCCCACCAGGAAGTCTTCGCCCTGCCGTTCCATGAACCACAGGTGGCGGTCCAACACGCGCAGCAGCCGATGCGCCTCTGCCTGAACCTGCGGAAGGTCCGTCGGCTCACCGAAGGCTTCGTGCCGACGCGCCGCGCCCGCGGACGCGGCCAGAGCACGCCCGAAGGCCAGCCAGTCCAGCATCGCTGCGTGACCAGCAGGATCCTCACCGCGCACGAGCGCGCCCTCGCTGTCGTACACCCGAGCCAGGTACAGCACGGCCGACTCGGCATGATGCGCAACCGCCGCGGGCTCAACCTGTTCGTCGACGAGCACCAGAGCCGGCCGGCGATCGTCCGGGGCGAACTCGTACTCCTCCAAGGCCACCGAACGGAATTCCAACCCGAGGACGCCCAGCAACGCGCGGACCTGGTAGCACTCCGCGGACGTCTCGTCGTCGTAGAGGACGATCATGGCGCGAACTCCTCACAGGTCCAGGGTCAGCTGGAGGGTGAGCGACCGGGAGACGCACGTCATGATCGAGTCTCCGGCCGCCCTTTCGGCATCGTCGAGGTAGACGTCCTGGTGGTCCGGCTCGCCGTCGATGACCGCGACCCGGCACGTACCGCAGGCCCCCTGCTCGCACGAGGACGGAACCGTCACCCCGGCCTCGCGCACGGTTTCCAAGATGCTGCGCCCGGGCTCCACCGTCAGGTTCATGACCGACCGGGCGAGGACGATCTCGAAACGGCTGCTCTCGTCGATCTCCTGGTCGTTGCGGAAGTACTCGAAGTGCACGGCATCGCGCGGCCAGCCGGCCCGGTGAGCGACATCCCTGGCGACGTCGAGCATCGGCGGGGGCCCGCAGATGTAGACCTGGCGATCCGCATCGTCCGCGGTGCGGAGGATCCGCTCCAGCTCGGCCCTGGTCTCCACCGGATCCAGGCCGATGATGGTCCGGGCGTTGCCGAGCCGCGACAGGCGGTCGCCGAAGGACACGTCGGCTTCGCGCGCGACGAAGTGGTGCAGCTCGTAGTGGAGACCTTGGTGCTCCAATGCCTGCGCCATCGCGAGCAGCGGCGTGATCCCGATTCCGCCGGCGACCAGCAGCGTGCGTTCGCGGTCTTGCCGCAGCGGAAAGCCGTTGCGCGGTAGGGACACCGCGAGCACGTCACCTTTCCGCACCCGCTCGTGCACGGATATCGATCCGCCTGCGGAGTCGGAGGTCAGCTTCACGCCGATCACGTAGTGCCCGGTCTCACCGGGCCCGTTCACCAGGGAGTACTGCCGGACCAGGCCACCGGGCAGGGCGACGTCGAGGTGAGCACCCGGCTGGCCGCTGGGGAGCGGACCGTCGCCCACCGGTCCCAGCTCCAGGCCGCGGACGCCGGCGCCCGCCTCCCACACCCGCACCACCCTGACCCGCGTCGGCAGCTCGTGGTGGCCGCTGCGGGCGGGCATCGACGCCAAGTGCTTCGGGACCGGCTCGTAGCGGGGCAAGAGCGGTTCAGGGGCGGGTTCCTCCGCAGCCCGGTCCTGGGCGAGCTCACGAAGCCGGGTCAGGGCGAGGTCGAAGTGCCGAAGCAGCCGCAGCCGCCCGCCCACCGGCGCGGGGCTGCTCAGCACTCCCCGGATGATCGCGCGGTCGGCATCGGTGGGCTGCACCGCGAAGAAACCAACGCCTTCCAGCTCGACGACGAAGTCCCCGCGTCGTCTCGTCGCCGGCGGCTCGGCGTTCGGGAGCGCGAGTGGCTGCTCCAAGAGGAGGGCCAACACGTCCTCCGGTCGCGCCCGCACCGGCATGGGGCGGAGTACGAGACCCGCATCGAGTTCCGGTGGCTCGTCAGGCGGCTCCGCCAACGCGGTCCACACCAGACCGCCGCTGGTGCGCACCGGGTAGGTGCGATTGGTGATCGTCCGAGCGGGCGCATCTGCGGGATGGGCCGGGATGTACGTGCAGGCCGCGGTCCGGTTGGCGTAGCGCCAGCCGTGGTACTGGCATTTCAGCTCGCGGCCGTCGTTCATCGCGATCGACAATCGGACACCGCGGTGCAGGCACCGGTTCTCCCAGACGTTGACGTAGTCGTCGTCGGCCCGCCACACGGCCAGTTCCTGTCCCAGCAGTTGGCCTTGAAACACGTGCCGGTAGACCAGATCGCTTTCGGACGCGACCGGGTGCCAGGTCTTCTCCGCGCGCAGCAGCAGGTCCTCACGCATCACGCGGCTCCCGGGATGACGCCGTAACGGACCCCCAACTGGCCCAGCCACCTGCGGTAGGCGACCCCGGACTTGTCGGCCCGGATCGGCGTCTCCGCCCTCGGGTCGAGCGGCAGGCGGCGCGGCACCTGGTTCTCCAGGATGGGTTTGTCCTGGCCGAAGATAGATATCTGGAACCGGCGCAGGGCCCAGTCGGGCTGGTCGTCGTCCAGCAGGCACAGCCACATGTGGGCGCGGATGTGTTCCTGGTCGAGGGCCTGCACGAACAGACCGATGACGTCGAACCGGCCCTCGGACCCCGGACTCGACTTGTACAGCACGGAGCAATGCGGATGCGGAACCCGGAAGACGTAGTCGACCTCCGCCCCGCCCTGGCTGGAGAGAGCCGCTTTGGGCTGGTAGAACACGCAATCCGTGGCGAGGATCTCCCCGTCGGCGACGGAGACCTCGACGTTGTAGTCCTTGACCTCGGTGTGCGGCTCAGCGCCGAGGACGGAGGTGTGGACGAACGGAAAGTGCCCCATGTCGAGGAAGTTCTCGATGCCGCGGGGTGCGGATGTGTGGGCGGTGACCGAGATGGCGTGCAGCACACGTCGATTGCTCTCGTCGGCCTCCGGAATCTCGAACAACGGGCGTGGCGTGCCCAGCGACGTCCACAGGTAGCCGTATCGCTCGATCACCGGCAGGGTCGAAGCGGGAGGCCCGTCAGCCGGCCATGCCGCCGACTCGGGATCGCCGTCCCGCCGTCGCCACACGGCGATCCTGCCCTCGGACGATCTGCTCAGCGTCAGCGGAACGCCGAGCAGTTGGTCTTTCCAGGTGCGGTTCCGGGGCATCATCTCGACGGCACCCAGCGGGTGCCAGAGGTCGAGCAGGACCTCGTCTTCGCAGGGTTGTTCCAGGAGTTTCGGAGCCATGGACGGCCTCCTCGCACAGACGGTCGGGAGGGGAGGGGTACGGCCGAAAACGCCATCCCGCTCCGGAAGTCGACGACGCGACCACGGACCCGGCGCAGATCACTCCCGAACTGGTGCCAGCCAGCAAGCTAGCACCATCCGCCCGAAAAATAAACAAACTGTTGCAAGCCGTTCACGGCTCGGCCCCGGCGAAAGCCGGGCCCCACCGGCCGTTGCCACGGGAAGACCGGTCCCCGTTGCTACATTGGGATGACTCGTGGCCGATCTCTTCTGCGAGCCGCACCAGCTCGCGCGTTTCGGTCGTGATCGCACCACCACCCGTACGCACTGCGGACACAATGCTGCCCCGGTGTCAGCACACCGGGGCAGCAGGACGTCCGGGACGCGGGCCCGGGACTATCGGGTTCGTGACGGGGGTCTTGCGGGGCAATGGCTTCGCCCCTGCCCCCGATACGCGCCGAGCGTCAGCTCAGCACCTCGAGGAAGATCCAGCCCTTGTCGCCGACGTAGCACCTGGCGTCCTTGTAGGTGCCGTCGGCTTTGAGCTGCGCAGCCTCCGCATTGCACTGATCCATCGAGGAATACACCGCGGGTCCGCCGCCGACGGTCTCCCAGCCGGACGCGGCAGCGGAGCCGACGACCAGCGGAAGGGAGACCACGGCGGCACCGAGGGTCAGACCAGCAGCGATGAGGGAACGCCGCATCTTCATACACACCTCTCCTGATGAACGAGGCCACAATGGCCTAGCCGGTTTCTTGCAGGGCCGAGATTACGTTCACCCGGTTCCGGAGCCGCGGCGGTGAACCGAACATGTAGGGATTCCTTTCAGGAGCATGGGCTCCGCAGGTCACAGGTGCCGGTTGGCCGATGAGCCCAGCCCTACGCGCACGTGGTTGATCCACTGTGGACTTCGGGTGAGGTTGGTGGCGGCGGCGGACAGGCCGGTGCCGCGGGGCGGCGTGCCGCGTGTGATCAGGTCGCGCAGCGCGCGCCGGTCGGTAGGCTCGATATCGTGCCTGATATCCACCAGAGGCCGTCTCTGGTCACGCAGATCGTGGAGAAGCGGGGGCTGCTCGTGCACGGGGACGGCATTGCGCCGCACCGTCATACCGAGGGGCAGTTGCTGTATCCCTCGGCGGGCGTTCTCGCCACTACGACAGAGCGGGGCACATGGGTCGCCCCGGCCAACCGGGTCGCGTGGACGCCGCCGGGTTTCGAGCACTACCACCGCGCGTACGGGCAGACCGAGGTCCGGGTGCTGGAGGTTGCCGGGGCGCTGTGCGCGTCGTTGCCGGATCAGCCGATGGTGTTCGCGGTGTCCCCGCTGCTGCGGGAGGCGTTGCTGGTGCTCACCAGTGGTCGTGAGCTTCGGCCGGAGGCGCGGGACCGGCTTCGCGGGGTGGTCGTGGACGAGCTGGTGGATGGCCACGAGGAGGCGCTGCATCTTCCGGAGCCGACCGATGATCGTCTTCGTGCGGTCGCGGACCTGCTGCATGCCGATCCCGCGGCATCGTTGACGTTGGCGGAGCTGGGGCGGGTGGCCGGGGCCGGCGAACGGACCTTGAGCCGCCTGTTCCAGACCGAGCTGGGGATGAGCTTCCACCAGTGGCGCAGCCTGCTGCGGGTCCAGCACGCGCTCATCAGGCTGGCCGAGGGAGCCGCGGTCATCGATACGGCCGCCCGGCTGGGGTGGGCCAACCCGACCAGCTTCATCGAAGCATTCACCGCCATCGTCGGCCAGACACCTGGGCGGTATCAGATGGAGCTGCGCCGCAGGGAGCGGTGACCACCACGGGCTTGGCGGGTTTCTGGAACATCGTGTCGACATGCTGGTACCCGGCAGCCCTGGTGTCGGGTGACCATGGAGGTATGCCAGCAAGCGGATCAACGTCCGAAGTAGACAAGAACGTCACCGTGGTGATCGTGGGAGCGGGAGTCGCCGGGCTCACGCTCGGCAATCTCCTGCTGCGGCGCGGGATTGATTGCGTCATCGTGGAGAAGCACAGCCGTGAATACGTCGAGCAGCGCCAGCGAGCCGGGGTCATCGACACCCGGGCGGCACGCATGTTCCGCGCGTGGGGGCTCGAAGACCGGGTGGTCGGCGGCGTCCCGACCGAGCCGGTGCTGAACTTCCGCGTCGACGGAGGGACACGCGCCCTCACGCTCGACGCGAATGATCACGGCGACGGCCGTTTCTGCCCCCAGCAGGTCCTCATCCGCAACCTCATCGACGTTTTCCTCAGCGATGGCGGAGACCTCCGCTTCGACGCCGAGGTCTCGGTGGAGAACATCGCCGGTGACGAACGCCCGCTCGTCCGCTACCGGGACAGTGCCGGCTCGACGAAGATGATCAGTTGCGAGTTCGTTGCTGGCTGTGACGGTGACCGCGGTGTCAGCAGGGCCGCCATCCCCAGCGAGTCCCTCACGCGTTACTCGCACGAGTACGGATACGCGTGGCTGACCGTCCTGGCCGAGGTCCCCGCCAATCACCAGTCCATGATGGCGCTCCACCCGCGTGGATTCGCCGGACAGTTCGCTCGCGGTCCGCGCGCAAGCCGGTTCTACCTGCAGTGCCCGCTCGACAGCTCCACGGCGCAGTGGACCGACGAGCGCATCTGGGACGAACTCGAGACCCACTTCGGCGAACCCATGGCCGCCAAGGGCCCGATCGCCGGCACGCAACTCGTGCCCTTGCGCAGCGTGGTGTACAGCCCGATGAGCTACGGCCGGCTGTACCTGCTCGGGGACGCCGCCCACATCGTTCCCCCGATGAGCGCGAAAGGAATGAACCTCGCCCTGCACGACGCCGAAGTGTTCGCCAACGCCGTAGTCCACTACCAGACCGAGGATCACGATTTCAGCCTGCTCGACAGTTACTCGTCGACGTGCATTCGTCACGTGTGGAACTACCAGGCATTCGCGACGTGGTGGACCGAACTGGTGCACAACGCCGGAGACGCCTCGCACCAAGGTGAATTCCGGCATCAGATCGCCCGAGCGGACCTTGCGCGCCTGTTCGAGTCCGGCTCGGCGAACCGACTGCTCAACGAGTTCATCGCCGGGCTGAACTGACCACGCGCACGCGGGGAGGAAGCACCTGTTTCATCGCTGACGCCTCGCGTGGCATCGGCCGCGAACTCGCGGGTAGATCCCCGCCCGCGGGGACGGGTCCCTCCCGGCGACCCGCGCAGCTGGACCGCCTGGTCGCCTCGGCTGTGGCGGCACCAGTTCGGCGTCACCGACACCGCCCAGCTTGGCGCCGCAGACCGTTCCCCGGAAAGGGTCACTCAGCCAATCTCCGCAAGGCACATTCCGCAACTGCCGGGTTTATTGCTGCTTTACACGAGCTGAACAATTGACGACGACCGCCAGCGGGAATGTTAGGGCGATCACCCATTCTTCCTTCCGCTTGCGTCACGACGATCTTCTCCAGGAGCCTTTTCGGGTGTGGCGGTCGATAGACCGCGACGCGCATGAGGAGGCAGCAGATTGGACCGCGTTTCGGTGGACTCCGGGCACATTGCGAGGACGGCGAGGGCTCTCCGCGATGTAGCCGAAGGCATGCGCAGTTCGGGTGATCAGTTCGCCGGCAGCTTCCAGGAAAGCGGATACGGGAACCTGCCCGAATCCGACGAGGCCGCAGCGCAGACCTGGGCGGTCGTGCAGGCCGTCCTCGAAGGGGTGCGCGGGCAGGCGGACGAGTTGCTGAGGCACGCGGACGCGCTGGATCGGCAGGCCTCGGACTACCGGTCGGCCGAGAACCATGCCGAGCAGGCCGCCACCAGGCTGGGCCTCGGTCTATGAGTTCGGAAGGCGAGCAGATCGCGGTCAACGGAGCGAGTTCATGACCTACGACGCGGCAGCGAAGACCGGCGACCCCGCCGTGCTCGGAGCGCAGGCGGAGGCCTGGAGCACGCTCGCCGCAGCCCTGCGCAGCCACGAGGCGGACCTTCAGTCCCGGCTTGCCCATTCGCAGGGCTGGACCGGCCCCGCAGCGGACTCCTTTCACAACGCGACCGACGGCCTCACCGGGCGCATCGACGCGCTGTCCACCTTCTGCGAAGAAATGGCGCAAGCGCTGGGTCACCACGCGCAGCAGCAAAAACAGATTTCGGAGATTCTCAAAGAAATCGCAATTCAGATCGCGACACTGATCGCCTACATCGCCGCGGCGGCATTCTTTCCGGCACTGATCGCGACTGCGGAAGCGTACATCGCGACGCTGATCGCGCAGTCGAACCGCATGCTCGCCCTGCTCGCCCAGATACTCGCCACGCTCACCCGTTGGCTCGCCTCGGTGCGGGCCGCCGTTCAGCGGCTGGCGGCGGCGAGCTGGCGGGGGGGAGAGCTTCAGCGTCGGCTATGGTCGCGCGCTGGTCGAGGGTTTCCGCGACTTCGCCATCGACGTCGCCGCCAGCAGCACGGCAGCGGGGATCACGGGCAAAGACATCAACCCGGAGCACCTGTTCACCAACGCGGCGATCAGCTTCGGCGTCGGAGGCGTCTTCGGCGGAGCAAGCGCCAGTGGGCTGAAGAGGAAGGTCGACAGCTCGGGCGAGATCTTGCGCACGTCGGACGGGCGGCCTGCTTTCGTACCGTTCAGCGGTCAGATCGACGCCGCTGTGCAATCGCTGCGGTGGAACTCGCCGGGTCGGCGGCAGGCCACAACGCCGCCGGAACCGAACCCGCCTGTCCCGCGCCCCCATGCACACCGAGAACAGGCGATCTGGAGGCTCGACGATGCTCGGGCCAACGCCCGCGAGCTTGGCTTGCGGGGAAACCCGCGCGAACACCGCCACCTCATCGACGAATTGGACGCCGCGCACGAACGTGCCTCCGACGCCCGCGAGAAGCTCTCCACCGCACGATCTGCGCTGCAGGACGCGGAAATCGGCGGGGCAGAAGCCCACACGGCGTTGCAAGCAGCGCGGAGCCGCGTCGACAACGCCGAACAGCGACTGTGGCGCGCGGAAAGCCTCCTCGCCGTCTACCAGCGATCGGGAAACCAGCGCTGGCGGGACGATGCGGAGACTTCCGTCCGGGAAGCCAGAACGGAGCATCACGCCGTCACCCAACAGGTGACCGCATTGCGCGAGCAGCACGACCGAGCGGTGCAGGCACTCGACACGGCACATGACTCGGCGGGCGTGGCGCTTCGCGAGGTGGAGCAGACCGAGGACGTGGTCAACGAGCTGCGGCGGATGCTGGCCGCGTCGAACGAAGTCAGGGCGGCGGCGATCCAGTTCAACATGCATGGCACCTTCGACGACAAGCTGCGAGAGGTGTGGCGGCACAACGACTGGCGGGACTCCTTCGGCACCGCCAAGCCCTGGCAGTCGATCGTCTTCCACGAGAGCGTGCGCGACATCGCCAAGGGCGCGTCCGGCTCTGCCGCGCAGTCGGCAGCTGGAATCGCGAACGGCAGCCGGGACCCGGGCACCACCGGGCGTGACGTTCTTTTCGGTGCGCTTGCCGGCGGCGTGCGCGGGGTTGCCGTTGGCTCCGCGGGCAACCGGGCATTTCCCGACACGGGCCTCGAAGAATGGCTCTTCCGAATCGGTTTGAAGTCCACCGAGAGTTTCACCCGCGAACAGATCAACGGGCCGCGATGAGCCCTTTCGCCGCCGCGTAGGTCAGTGCCTGCTGGGCTGGTTCTTCTGGCTCATGCTGAGTTTCTCGGCCGCATGACGGAGTTCTCCGGCGTAATGCTCGCGTTCAGCGAGACCGACAGCCTCCCGCAGCGGCCCGACCTGAAGTTCCCAGGTCGCGCGGCCGGCACGGTCGAAGACGGGAGCCACCGCGTAGCTCAAGGGCAGCGGTTCGTCGGCATCCAGGTCTGCGAATCCGTAGGGCTGCCCGCTGATCCTGGCGAGCAGGGACAGGACGCGACCCCGCAGGTGCTGCGGAACAGCGTCAGCGGCAAGCTGCTCCACCACGTCGGCGAGCACGTCGAGCACGACTGGATCGGCCGCGCCGATACCCCACAAACCGGTTCCAGTGGCCCGAATCTGTTCAAGCACCTCGGCGAGAGCTGGGCGCTGTTCGGGAGCTGCGGTGGCCAACCACGCGCTCTGCCCCTGCTCATCGGCGAAGGCCACCACGGCCGCTCCGGCCGGCGCACGCAGCGGCAGACTGGTTCCGGTGGTGATTCCCGCCGGCAGCCTGCCATTGCCTTCGGTGACAGCCAGGAACGTCAACTCGGTTCTGGTCACCAGGCTCAACGCCGCCCCACACCCCACGCGCTGGGACAACGCGCGGAGCACCTCCTCGACCCCGGCAGGCGCTGCCAGCGAGTCGCGCGCCGTGGCCGCAAGTCCGGCGAGCCTCGATCCGGGCTGGTAGCTGAGATCCGCCAGCCGGCGCACCCAGCCACGTTCGTCGAGCGCAGAAAGTACGGCCGCGACAGTGGACCGGCTCAGGCCGAGTTCGTCGGCGACCTCGGCGGCCGTCATCGGCGCTCCCCGCTCCACGACCAGTTCCACCACCGCGATCGCTCGTTCCGTCGGCGGCGAAGCCGATCGGTCCTTGCCCACCGCCATGCAGCCCCCTAATCTGCTGAACACGATTATTTGCGTTGATCATACGAATATTCGGGTCGCATGCGAAAGAGGTTCCGATGACCGCCTCGCCACTCGCCGGTGGAGCAGACCTGGAAGGCTTCGACTTCGCCGTGGACGACACCACCGACCTCCACGAGATCCTCGCCGGGCTGCGCGCGGCGAAGCCGTACGCGATCGTGCCGTTCGCCGGAAAGCACGCGGTGCTCCTGCTCACTCACGAGCTGGTCGGTGCCGCGTTCCGGGATGAGGCCACGTTCCCCGCCTCGGCGATCTACCCGCTGACGACCGGGCCCGTGCTCGGCAAGACCCTGCAGTGCATGTCCGGGCGTGAGCACCGGATCAACCGCGCCATCGCGTCACCTCCGTTCCGGCGTGGCGAAGTCGCCCGGCACATCGAGCCGGTGCTCGACCCGCTCGCCCACGAACTCATCGACCGCTTCGCAGACCACGGAGAGGCGGACCTGGTCGCCGAGTTCACGACCCGGTACCCGGTGCTGGTCATCAGCCGACTGCTCGGGCTCCCGGTCGAGGACGAAGACATCGTCCGGCGCTGGGCTCACGACCTGTTCTGCTACCCGTTCGATCCCGACTCCGCCTTGGCGGCTTCGCAGGAGTTCACCGAGTACCTCACGCCGATCCTCGAACACCGCCGCCGCAACCCCGGTGACGACCTGATATCCACGCTGGTCACCGCGACCGCCGAAGGCGAACGGCTCGATGACGACCAGGTGCTGGCATTCCTGCGACTGCTCTTCCCCGCCGGGGCCGACACCACGATGCTCGCGCTCGCCAACACCTTGGTCGCCCTCCTGACCCATCCCGACCAGCTCGAACTGGTCCGCTCAGCCCCGGACGAGCACGTGCGGTGGGCGATCTGGGAAGGCCTGCGATGGGAACCTCCGGTCGGCCTGCTACCCCGCATCTGCCCGGAAAGCACCACGTGGCGGGGAATCGAGATCCCCGCGTCCACCCCGATGATCTTCTCCATCAACGCAGCTCTGCGCGATCCCGCCGCCTACCCGAACCCCCATCGCTACGACATCACCCGACGAGCGGCGGACATGCTGGCATTCGGCCAAGGACCGCACACCTGCGCCGGCACCTGGCTCGCCCTGGCAGAGCTGAGAACGGCCCTTTCGATCCTGCTGCGCCGCCTCCCCGACCTGCGAATTCGGGACAACGCCACCGAGCGCGCTCGCATCACCAGCCAGGTCGGCACCGCGCTGCGCGGCCCAGCCGAACTCCCCGTGCAATGGGAGGTGCGGCGAAGTTCGACCTGAGCTCGGCGCGGTTTCCCCGAACACGGGAACTATCGCGCGTTCAGGGCCCAAGTCCCCTGAGCGTTCTTCATCCTCTGTGCGGAATGCCTGTGCCTCTGGGTCGTGAGTGCCTGTGGCTGCTGTGGCGACCTGTGGCGACCACAGGCACTCACGACCCTGTGCGTTCGGGACATCGAGTATTGGTGGTGTGGAACCGACGGCAATACTTGGAAGGCGAAGCATGACGGATGTCGAACCCGGGAAACCAGGCGGCACATCGCCGATGCTCGCCCCACACGGTTGCATCGCCACCCGCCCCTACCGTGAAGACGACTGCCGACCCACCTACGAGCGCCTGCGTGCGGTCTTCGGCGCCGACCGCACGCACAGGCTGACCGGCTCCCGCATCCCGGACAGCCTCACCCATCAGCCCTCGCGAGACTTCCTGCAGGGAGTCGGCTTCCCGGAGATCGAGTTCTTCTTCGGTCTCAACACCCTGCCGCTGTCGGCGACAGGACTGCGGAAGTCGACTGGGAGCAGTCTCAGGGCGCCGAACTCCCCGGTGGTGGAGGCCCGTTCTACCTCCTGGGCGAATGGATCGAAGGCGTGCTCTGCCTGGACGGCGCCTCGGGCATGGTCCGCCGGGCACCGAAGGCCACCGCGCTCGACGCCGGGGCGGGCACGGAAACCCTGGTCGGTACGAGTCTGGCCCAGTTCACCGCGATGGTGAGCCTGCACTGGCAGCGGATGGTGGTCTACGACCAGTCGGGGAATCTGGACTCGGAGGAGCTGCTGGCCGAACTGGCCGACTGGCTGCAGGGGATCGACCCCGCGGCGGGGAAGACCGAAGCCTGGCAGCACGTCCTCGATCCGGACAACTTCGACACGTTGTGACACGAGGCGCTGGATGGTTCCGCGTGCGCCGATGTCGTTGCGGCAGCGGCGTTTCCGCTCGGCGAGTGCCTGCGGTGCGGCTATCCGGTGGCCTGCTCGATCCGGCCTAGGATGACGCCGGTCAAAGCCGAGATGGCGTCGTCGGCGGTCGCGGTCCCCCGGTTCAACTCGGCGGCAATGGCCTCGGCGGCACCGAACGCGCCGACGCAGTGCAACCGCAGTGCCGCCCGGCTCAGGCCGGAGTACGGCGCTAGTGCATCGGCCATCAAATCGGTGTAGCCGTCGTACATCTCGTGCTGGATCGCCTCCATTTCCGGATCGCCTTTCAGCGCCGCGGAAACGGCGTTGAACTCCGGCATGTCGGTGGCGCAGGCGAAGTACGCGCCGCTGATGACCCCCGCGATGCCCGCCGCGGTCGGCGGGGCTTGCTCCAGCGCCTGCGCGGTGGCGGCCCGGTGCCGTTCGTCGAGCCGCCGATAGAGCGCGAGCAGCAGTCCGGGGCGGGTGCCGAAGTGGTCGTACACGATGGGCCTGCTCACCCCGGCCGCCTCGGCGAGGGTGGCCAGCGTCAGCCCGTCCGCGCCGTTGGCGCGCACGATCGCCGAGGCCGCGTCGAGCAACTGCTCGCGCCGGGCCTGCTTGGACAGGCGGATCGGCGGTGTGGTCATCGTCCTCCTCTTGCGTCCGCACACCATTCTAGCTACACAATGTAAGTTACAAAGTGTAGGTTGCTGGAGATCGAGAGGAGACGCACATGGACCAGCGGAAATCGGTTCTGCTCCTGGGCGGGTCGGGACAGGCGGGCTCGGATACCGCCGCTCACTTGCGGCGGTGGCACCCGGAGCTGCCGTTGACCATCGCGGGCCGGGATCTGGAACGTGCGCGGCGGGTGGCCGGCGAACTGGGCGGCGCCACCGCGGTGACGGTCGATCTGGCGCGCGGTGATCTCGGACTGCCCGCCGGTCAGGAGTATTCGGCGGTGGTCGCGACGCTGTGGGACAGCAGGCTGAACGGGCTGCGCTTCGCGCAGGACCACGGTGCACCGTACGCCAGCCTGTCCAGCGGCATGATCGACATCGCGCCGGAGATCACCGCCGGCGTGCAGCGCCCGGCCGCCGCACCTGTGCTGATGGCCAGCCACTGGGCTGCGGGTGTCATCACTCTCGTGACGCTGGAGTGGGCCAAGGAGTTCGACCGGGTCGACACCATCCGGATCGGCGCGATGCTCGACGAGAACGACGCGGGCGGGCCCGCGGGGCTCGCGGATCTGGAGCGCTGGGCGGAGGTCACCTCCGCCGGGTACGCGCGGCGCGACGGGGTGTTCGCCTGGGTCGGCGCGGCCGAGGCGCAGGTGGAGCTGCGCAGCCTCGACGGCACCGCGGTCACCGGCCAGGCCATCCCGATCCTCGACGTGACCAGTCTGGCGTTCGCGACGGGCGCGCCGAACGTCGAATTCGCCTTCGCGGTCGGTGAATCCGCGGGTTCGCGCCGTGGCGAGGGTCCGTCCGTCGAGGTTCGGATCGATCTCGAAGGGGTGGGCCCGACGGGCGCACCGCTGAGCATCGACCGGTACGTGGTCCACCCGGGCGGCCAGCGCCCGCTGACCTCGCTCGGCCTCGCCCTGGGCGTCGAACGATTGCTCGGGCTGCGCGGCGATGCGGTGGCGCCCGGCATCCACACCCCCGAGGTGCTGCTCGATCCGGCCTACGTGGTCGAGCAACTGGTCGACGTGGGGACCACCTTCGTCGACGCGTGAGGCGCGCAAACCGGCCGTGGCAGTGGGAGCAGGGAGAGCGCCTCGCCGACCACCGCACGAGCCTCCCGGCCCGCTACGGTGACGTGGTGGCTGCCGCTGGCTCCCACTGCAGGCGGCCTGCGATCAGCCTGCCGATGACGGCCATCGGTTCCGCCTGCGTGATGGTGTGGTGGGTGCAATCGATGTCGTGGGAGATCACCTCGCCCGTGATCCGCGACCGCCACGCCCCACCGTCGGTGACTTGGTCGGCCCGGGTCGCGCGGAAGTACAGCAGATCCCCGTCGAAGACGGACTCGGTGTAGGTCGGCAGCAGCGTGGCGGCGTGGACGAGAACGGTGGTGAGCGCCGTCAGTTGCTCCTCCCCCAACGCGAGGTGCGCCTCGGCGTCAGGCGGCAGACCCGCCGCCTGAAGCAACAACGACAGGACGTCCTCGCGCTTGGGCGCGGCTCGCTGTTCCTGCGGGTCGACCGGCCGCGCGTCGAGCAGCGCGAGCAACGCCACGCGCTCGCCGTCGGACTGCAGGCGGGTGGCGACCGCGTGCGCCAATGCGCCGCCGAGCGACCAGCCCAGCAGGTGGTACGGCCCCGTCCGTTGCACCGAGCGGATCTGGCGCACGTAGCCGTCGATCATCTCGCGGAACGACGAGGGCAGCTCGTCAGGCCGGGTCAGTCCGCCGGACTGCAGGCCGTAGACCGGAACGTCCTCGGGCAGGTGCCGCGGCAGGCCGGCGTAGCACCAGCTCAGCCCACCCACCGGGTGCACGCAGAACAGCGGCGGTCGAGAACCGTTGGCACGCAACGGAAGCAGCGCCTCGAACGCGTTCGACGACGTTTCGCGATCCAGCAGGCGCACCAGGTCGGCCACGGTCGGAGCCTCGTACACGACTCCGAGGGCCACCTCGGTTCCCAGGTCGGCGCGGAGGCGGGTGACGAGTTCGGCGGCGAGCAGCGATTGCCCGCCCAGTTCGAAGAAATCGTCGTCGATGGTGACCTCCCCGACGCCGAGCACCTCGGCGAACAGGGCGCACAGCTGTTCCTCGCGGGGGGTGCGGGCGGGCCGACCGGGGCGGATGTCGGCGGCGGGCAGGGCGGAGCGGTCGAGCTTGCCGTGCACCGTCAGGGGCAGCTCGTCGAGCAGGACGAACGATGAGGGCACCATCGCGGTGGGCAGTCGTTTCGCCGCCCACGACCGGAGTTCCGCCGCGTCGACCGGGTCTGAACCCGGTACCACGTAAGCGACCAGCTCGGGCTCGGCGGACATCGTCGTCGTCACCACTGCCTCGGCGGCTCGTGGATGCGCGGTGAGCACCGCCTCGATCTCGCGCGGCTCGATGCGGACGCCTCGGACCTTGATCTGCTCGTCGGTGCGGCCGAGGTACTCCAGCATGCCGTCCTCCGTCCACCGGGCCACGTCGCCGGTGCGGTACATGCGCGCGCCGGGCGGCCCGAAAGGATCGGGCAGGAAGCTCTGCGCGGTCAGCTCCTCCTGGTCCAGGTATTCGCGGGCGACCTGGTCACCAGCCAGGTACAGCTCGCCGGGCACGAGTGGCGGCTGGGGGCGCATCGCGCGGTCGAGGACGTAGGCCCGGACGTTGTGCCCCGGACGGCCGATGACCGGCCGGTCGCCCTCGATGCGGCAGTACACGGCATCCACTGTGGACTCCGTCGGCCCGTAGTAGTTCCAAGCCTCGACACCGGGGCAGTCGCGCAGGGTCGACCACAGCGCGGGATCGATCGCTTCGCCGCCGACCATCAGCAGCCACGGGAACTTCTCCGGTCCGGACAACAGGCCTTCGGCCAGCAGGAGGCGAAGGAAGGACGGGGTGAGGTCGGCGAAGTCGATCCGATGCTGCGAGAAGTGGCGCACGAGTGCGGCCGGGTCGAGGCGCACCGCGTCCTCGACGAGGTGGACTTCCTGGCCTGCGGCCAGGAACAGCAAACCCTCCCAAGCGGTGTCGAACGAGAACGACGCGGTCAACGCCGCACGCAGTCGTCGCCCCGCCGGGTCGATCAGTTCGCGCTGGTGGTCGTGGAAGAGGTTGGCGAGGTGGCGGTGCTCGACGACCACTCCCTTCGGCCTGCCGGTCGAGCCGGAGGTGAAGCTGACGTACGCCGCGTGATCCGGCCGGTGGGTGCCGGCCGGATCGGTGCCGGGCTGCCGGTCTATCCCGACGTCGTCGAGCAGCAGCAGATGCTCGGCCGGAAGAGTCGCGCTGATCGCCGCGGTGGTGAGCACGTGGAGCGGCCGGGTGTCCGAGAGCAGCGTCGCGATGCGGGCGGGTGGATGGCTCGGATCGAGCGGCACGCACGCCGCGCCGGCCTTGAGCACCGCCAGCACCGCGACCATGTAATCGGCGGTGCGCGGCAACGCCAGCGCGATGCGCGTCTCCGGACCCGCGCCACGTGCGATCAGCAGGTGCGCCAGGCGATTGGCGCGAGTGTTGAGCTCGGCGGCGGACAACATCGTCGAGCCGCAGACCAGCGCGGTGGCATCGGGCGCCGCACGGACTCGGGCCTCGAACAGTTCCGGCAACGTCGTGGCCGGCGTCTCCTGCCGGGTGTCGTTCCACGTGTTCAGAACCAGTTCGCGCTCATCCGCGGACAGCATGTCGATCGCGCCCACCTGCTGCTCCGGATCAGCGGTCGCCAGCGCGTGCAGCAGCGCGAGGAAACGGCGGTGGTGCGCGGCCGTGGTCGCGGCGTCGTACTTGGCCGGATCCGAGTTGAAGTCGATCCGCAGTGATCCATCGGCGGGCCTGTCGTAGACGTTGACACCGAGGCCCGTCACCGGACCGTTCGACAAGTTGCGCAGCACCGCGGGATGGCGGCCGAACCGGAGCTGCGCGTCGTGGGTCATGATGTTGATGCCCCAGTCGCCGAGGTATCCCTCGCGGTGATGGGCGATCCCCAGATCGCGCACCAGGTGCGTCGAGGAGTAGCGCTGGTGGCGCAGCAGGGCCTTCGCGCTGTTCGCGGTGGTGCGCACCAGCTCCGCCACGGTGGTCGACGGCGTCATCCGGGTGCGCAGCGGCAGCACGTTGGCCACCATCGACGGAACGCCGCGCGCGACGCTGCCCGACCGGCCGTTCACGGTCAGGTCCAGCGTGATCTCGTCGTCGCCCGCCAACCGATGCACGTACAGCGCCAGCGCGGACATCGCGACCGACGGCAGGCTCGTGCGCGCCTGCCGCGCCAGCGCCCGCAGGCCCTCGGTGTCCGCCGGGGTGACATGACCGGTCTCCCGGAGGAAGGTGTGCGGCACGATCGACGACGGCCGAAGCGACCGGCGCGCCGCAGGCCAGTCGGCCAGTTGTTCCGCCCAGTACTGCTGATCGCGGGTGAAGCGCTCGGATACCTCGTACTCGGCCTCGTCGGCCAGGATCTGCGCCAGTGAGCCGAACGGGCACGGCGGAGCGGGGTGCTTCTCCTCGGCCGCCGTGTAGAGTTCCGCGACCCGCTGGATGAACAGCGAGAAGCCGTAGCCGTCCAAGATGATGTGGTGCAGTCCGAGGTAGATGGTGAACCGCTGCTGCCCGGTCCGCAGCAAGGCGAACGAGAACAGCGGCGAGCGGCGGAGGTCCGCCGGCGTGCCGAGATCGGCCCACATCCACTCGTCGGCGGCCGCAGCCGGATCGGCGGCCCCGCGCAGATCCACCACCGGCAGCGTCCAGTCGAGCAACGGTTCGATCGCCTGCCAGACTCGCCCGCTGCCGTCGCCACCGAATCTGGCCCGCACCGCTTCCGTCTCGTCAACGGCCTGGCGCAACGCGGCCTCAAGCAGCGCGACATCCACCGGGCCGTCGATCTCCACCGCTTCCGCGGCCCGGTAAATGGGGTTGGCCGGATCGAATTCCTGGGCGAACCACACCCCCCTCTGGGCAGCCGTCAGCGGCAATGTTCCGCGGTCGATCTCCTTAGGCATGGCACGCTGCGTACCACGAGAACAGCAAGATCACACAGCGCTACGACCTGCGCGCCAGGGGTAATGACCCTCCGTAATCCTGCGGATCACGTTCCTGGGTGATGACCTCCAGCTCGCGGGGGTCGGGCACGGGGCTCTGCGTCTTTGGCTTGCAGCACAACACCTTCGGCGCGCCGCAACCCGCGGTCACCACTGTCATCGATGGTTACGAGGAATGGCCCATCGGCAGCATGTCGATCCTCGTGGCGTGCTGCGTGTCGACCACGGTCACTCGCCCTCCTGCGAAGCGTGCGGGCCGACAGCGGTGGCGAACTCTCCTCGCGCCTCGGCCGGCGGAGCACCGGCGAACTCGAGCGCGGCCGCCTCGCGGTAGCCGAGGCGCGCTACGAAGCGGCCGACCGGCCCGGGGTCGTGGAAGCCCTGTTCGTCGAGCACCACGCGGCCGCCTGCCACGACGATCTGCGGCCAGCCGCGCAGCTCGTGCCCCTCGAAGGGCGAAAAGTCCGTGCCCATGTGCAAAGCCGTGCCGTCGACGGCACGGACTTCAGCCGGGTCGAAGACGACGAGATCGGCATCGTAGCCCGGTGCGATGACGCCCTTGCCGGGGAGCGCATTGATGCGGGCCGGCCCCGAGGAGAACAGCTCGACGAAACGCTGTAGCAACCCGGGCAGCGGCGAGCCCTCCCCCGGGGCCGCGACCCCGCCGTCGTCCGTTCCCGACGGCGAGCCGAACGCCGCCGTTGCCTCTGCGAGAGCCGTGAACGCGACCGGCATGCGGGTCTCGACACCGGGAAGCCCATGCGGCATCTGCCGGATGTCGTCAGACCGCTCGCGCTTCTGCGAGAGGTCGTAGCACGAATGGTCGCTCGCGACCGTGTGGATCGAGCCGTCCGCGAAGCGCTCCCGCAGCGCCGCCACCGTCTCGGGCGCCCGCATCGGCGGGCAGCACGCGAACCACTCGGGGAAGCGCGAGGAGTACACCCCGTCGTCGAGCACGAGGTAGTGCGGGCAGGTCTCGGAGTGGATGTCGAGACCGCGCGCGCGGGCTTCCGCGACCAGGTCGACGGCGCCGGGCGTGGACTGGTGGACGAAGTACACCGGGGCGCCCGTGTGCTCGGCCATCGCGAGGACCTCGTGCACGGAGGCCTCCTCGGCGAGCTCGGGGCGGGTCTCGTGGAGGTGCGCGATCCCGGTCCGCCCGGCCTCGGCGTGCCGCTGGGTGCAGTCGACGATCACGGCGTCGTGCTCGGCGTGGATGTAGGTCAGGCCGTCGAGGCGCACCATCTCCCGCATGACCTTGAGGACGGTGTCGTTGTCCGCCATGGTCGAGCCGCGGTTCGTCATGTACATCTTGACCGAGCGGATGCCGAGCTCCGCAAGCTCCTCGAGCTGGGCCGGAACGGTCTCATCCCATTCGATGACCGAGCCGTGGAGCGCGACGTCGCAGCGGGCCTCGCGGGCGAGGGCGAGCTTGTGCTTCGCGGCCTCCAGCGGGGATTCGCCGGCGTCACGTGGGATGCCGAAGTCGAGGATCGTCGTCGTGCCGCCCCACAGGGCAGCCGTCGACGTGATCGCGAAGTCGTCGAGCGTGCGGTAGCGACCGGTCACCTGGGCCACGTGGCAGTGTCCGTCGACGCCGCCCGGGATGACGGCGCGACCCGCCGCGTCGATCACGCGCTCGGCGGCGGGCACGGGCTCCAACGCGTCGACGACGGCGGTCACGCGCCCGCTGTCGACGACGACGTGCGCGGCTCGCGTGCCGAACGAGTTGACGACAAGACCGTGCGCAATCACGAGATCGGCCTTCAACGGGCCCTCCCTTCGGTAGAAGCGGCCGCGGTAACGGCCTGAGAGCCAGCGGACGCGGGCGCCGCTGGGCGTGCCGCGAGCTGGGCGGCCTCGAGTGCGGCGTCGAGGGCCGGACTCAGGCCGGAGCGCGGCTTGGGCGGCGGGGCCGCGAACGAACCGGCCCCGTGCGGCCCGGGGTTGAGCTCGACGATGGCCTCGGCGAGCCGGATCCCCGCCCCGATGCCGTCCACGACGGGAACGGGGATATCGGCCGCGACATCGCGGGCGAGCCCCGCGAGCGGCGCGCCCGCGAGGATCACGACGTCGGCGCCGTCCTCTACGACCGCGAGCCGCGCGAGCTCGACGAGGGTGGGACGGAAATCGGCCTGGACGGTGCCGATGCCGCGCAGCGCCTCCTTGATCGAACGGATCGACGCGAGGCGACTCCCGAAGCCGAAGCGCTCGACGCAATCCCGGTACCAGGCCGTGATGCGGTCCGAGATCGCGATGATCGAGAAGCGGTGGCCCTGGAGGGCCGCCGCGCAGAGCGCCGCCTCGGTGATGCCGATGACGGGCACGTCCACGAGCTCCTTGAGCGCGGGCATGCCCGGATCTCCGAACGCGGCGACGACAACGCCGTCCACGTCGCGGTGCTCGGCGATGAGCTCCGCGACGGCGCCCGCCGCGATCAGCGACTCGAAACGGGTCTCGATGTACTCGACCCCGCTGGCGGCGGTGCGCACGAGAAGCTCGGTCGTGGGGGCCGCCGAACGTTCCGCCTCGGCGCGGATCAGCTCGGTGACGTCGTCGCTGATGTTCGGATTGACGACCAGAAGTCTCATAGTGGTTCCTTGGTTCGGGCCGGCTCGCGTGGGCTCAAGCGGCTTTCCGGGTATTGCTCCCTGTACTTGCCGATGTGGTGCGCCGACTGGGCCGCCGCCCGCTCCAGGTCGCCGCTCGCGATCGCCGCGAGCAGGTCGCGGTGCTCTTGCACGAGCTCGGGCAAGTCCGTGACATGACGGAAGAGCCAGTGCATCCGGCCCTGGAGGGGCTCGAGCGCCGCGCGGAGGAAGCCGTTGTCGGCGATCCGCGTGACCTCGTCGTGGAACTCGCTGTTGGCCCGATGCGCCTCGTTGATGCTGCCGCGGGCCAAGGCGTCCGCAGCCCGGTCGAGGAGCGCATCGAGCCTCGCGATGTCCTCCGGCGTGGCCCGCTGGGCAGCGAGCCGGCAGGCCAGCACCTCGAGCGAAAGCCGGACGTCGAACAGGTCCTCGACATCCTTGTCGCTCAGCCGGGCGACCACAGAGCCGCGCGAGGCCCGCTCGGCGACCAGGCCCTCCTGGATCAGCATCCGCAGCGCTTCGCGCACCGGGAGCCGGGAGACGTTGAACTCGGCGGCGAGGTCGCGCTCGATGAGCCGCGTGCCCGGGGCGTAGTGGCCTTCGAAGATGCGGATCCGCAGGGTGTCGCGGATCACTTCGCGCAGCGGTCGGTCACGCTGGGGCTCCTCGGCCGGCCGTGCCATGGCGTCTCCCTTCGGGTCGGTTTGCGCATGATGAGCAGCGCATGCGGTTCTGGCCCCATTCGACCACGCTCCTCGGCCGTGCCCCCACGTTCGGCCGATGAGCCCGTGCAGGGCGCGTGCCGCAGTCGGGGCGAGACCTGAATGCGTCTTGTCCATGTCGTAGCTGGTGAGCCGGGATCAGTCCGCGGAAGGCTCCCCGGCGAGTTCTTCTCGTTCGCTCATTCCGGACGGCGCGCCGACCGCCGTCGTGCGCGCGACGAAGTAGTACGCCACCGCCGAGGTGACCACGCCGATCGGCCATGAGAACGAGGCGACCGCCGCGAACGCGGGCACGAGGGCGAGGATGGCGGACACGGCCGCGGTGGGGATGAACACCGCGAGTGCGCGGGGGTTGACGCCGCGACGGTAGTAGAACTCCCCGAACTCGTTCGCGCGGTACAGCTCGCGGATGTTCACGACGCCCTTGCGGACGAGGAAGTAGTCGGCCGCCATGATGCCGAACAGCGGGCCGAGGAACGCGCCGAGCCCGCCGAGGAAGTAGTTCACCACGACCGGGTTCGAGTAGAGGTTCCACGGCATGACGAGCAGGGCGAGGACGGCGCTGATCACGCCGCCACGCTTGAACGTGATGCGCTTGGGCCACACGTTCGCGAGGTCGAACGCCGGGGAGACGAAGTTCAGCACGACGTTCACGCCGATGGTCGCGACGATGAACATGAGCGCACCGACGATGAGGACGGCGGTGTGCGGCACCTTGGCGATGATGAGCGCCGGGTCCGTGATGGCGTCCCCGAACACGACGACGGTGCTGATCGTCATCGTGATGCTGATGGCTGCGAACGCCGCGAAGTTCACGGGGATGCCCCAGAAGTTGCCGCGCACGACATCGCGGCCGGACCTCGCGAAGCGCGTGAAGTCGCAGTAGTTGAGGAGCATCGTCGCGTAGGTCGCGACGAGGAGGAACGCGCCGGTGAGGACGCCGCGCAAGGCCTCGCCGCCATCGAGCGGGCGAACTGAGAGGTCCATGGGGATGTGCCACCCGGCCGCGGCGAACAGCCAGACGGCCATCACGAGCATGACGACCCAGATGATCGGGCCGGCCCAGTCCTGGAATCGCCTGACGGCCTCCATGCCCCGTGTGATGACGATGAGCTGGAGTGCCCACAGGAGGAGGAAGCACGCCCACCCGAGGTAGGAGAGGCCGAGGAAGGACTGGTGCTGGAAGCGCTCCAGATCGGGGGCGATGCGGAGGAGGAGCACGACGACCGCCATGCTCGCCAGATACGTCTGGATGCCGTACCAGCAGATCGCGATGACGGCCCGGACGAGCGCGGGGAGGTTCGCTCCCCAGACGCCGAAGCTGATGCGGGCCATGACCGGGAACGGGATGCCGGTCTCCTGGCCCATCTTCCCGGCCCAGTTCATGCCGACGAACAGGATCCCGGTGCCGATGAGGATCGAGGCGAGGACTTCCCACCCGTTGAGCCCGAGCGTGAACATCCCGGCCACGAACGTGTAAGTGCCGATGTTGTGGACCGAGGACATCCACACGGCGAAGAAGTTGTACGTCTTCCACTTCCGCTCGGCCGCGGGCGCGAGGTCCTCGTTGTAGAGCCGGCCAGAGGGATCGAGTCCTCGCAGGGATGCCGAGTCACAGCGCACAGCGACTCCTTACGTCCGACTCCGGGGGCAATGTTGGGATACCGTACTGGGATCCCAGATGCCGCACAATGACGGATGCGCATTTCGTCCGGATTCCGGCGAGTCGTGCTCGTGCGCAAACCTGGCCCCTGCACAGCTTCGAGCCGGTCCCCGAGATCGAAGTGCACAAGAAGCCGGAGAACGTCCGACGCTATTCCAAGCCCTCGGCCGGGGCGATCGCCGAGATCACCAGCCCGGTCGGCGAGTTGCGATGTCGCACAGTCAGGCGTTCGGCTCATCGGGCGCTGGGCGACCCGCCGCAGGGGTGCCGCTGGTCCGCATCGACCGGTAACCGGGATGGATGCCCGGCGTGAGTCCTTGCTGCTGAGCCAACCGCCGGAGCAACGCGGTCAGTTGCTGATGTTCGGACGGAGCGAGCGCCGTGCAGAACTGTTTCTCGTGGGCAGTGGCTTCCGCGCGGAGCCGGGACAGCAGCTCCACGCCCTCGTCGGTGAGGAACAGCGCGTAAAGACGCCGGTCGCTGGGGTTCTTGCGGCGTTCGAGGAGTCCGCGCGCCTCAAGACCGTCCGCGAACGGCACGAAACGACTCGGCGGCATTCCCAGGATCTCGGCGAGCTGGCGCTGACTCCGGCCGGGCGCCCTGTCCAGCAGGCGCAGAAGACCGGCCTGCGCGGGGGTCAGGTCGAGCCGTGCGATCCGCTGCGCGAACAGCTCCGCCGCGTGCGCTCCCAGTTGCGCCAGCAAGAAAGCGGCTCCCCCTTCTCGAAGCTGCGGACTCCCATCGACACCATTCGTAGCCATGCACGAATGATACCACCTTGACAATCGTTCGGAATTGTAATCATTATGGTTCGTAAATGAACACACCAGAGGAGACGTCATGACAACCACACCCGCCTCGCCGCGCCTCGACCGCTCTGCGCGCCGCCCCCAAGCCGGCCCGCCACTGCTGGCCCCGGTACTGGCCTTCGCCGTGCTGACCATCGGCTACGTCGTCGCCAACCGGTCCACCCCGCATCCCGACGCGCCGGGCTTGGAGGTCCTCGCCTACGTCCAGGGCCACGGCGCCAGCATCAAGCTGGGCGCCTTCCTGCTCTTCGCTTCCGGGGTGCCGCTGGCGCTGACCGCCGCGGTGCTCTACCGACGGCTGCGGGCGCTGGGCATCACCGCGCCCGGCTCGGCGATCACCCTCGTCGGAGGCGTGCTGGCGGCCAACGCCCTGGCACTGAGCGCGATGTTCGGATGGAGCAGCGGCCGCCTGTCCGCAGACGCCGGCCCCGCACTGGCCCGCGCCTTGGCCGACCTGTCGTTCCTCGCCGGCGGACCTGCCTACTCGGTGATGTTCGCCTTGCTCATCGCCGGCGTGTCGGTGCCAGGACTGCTCACCGGGCTGCTGCCGCGCGCGGTGAGCTGGGCAGGACTGGTGCTCGCCGCCGCCGGCATGCTCTCCACCCTCGCCCTGCTGCTCGACGGTTTCGCGTACCTGCTGCCGGTCGTCCGCTTCGGCGGACTCATCTGGTTGGTGCTCGCCGCCGTTCTGCTGCCGCGCACCCGCCGATCCCACCACCAATGACCCACCGCTACCAGCCCACCTACCCCAAACCCCAGGAGCCTCTGACATGGCCACCTACCCGGAGCTGAAAGGCAAAACCGTCCTGATCACCGGCGGGTCACGAGGTATCGGAGCGCAGACCGCCCATGCTTTCGCCGCCCAGGGAGCCCAGGTCTGCGTCGTGGGCCGCGACGAGGACGCGTTGGCCGACGTCGCCGCCCGCATCACCGAAAGCGGCGGCACCGCCATCAGCGAAACCGCCGATGTCACCGACGCGGCCGCGCTGGAGCACCTGCGTCGGCAGACCGAAACCCGGCTCGGCCCGGTCGACGTACTCGCCGCCTTCGCCGGCGGCCAGGGTTTTCCCGTGCCGACAACCGAACTCAGCGAGCAGCGCTGGCGCCAGGTCATCGACGCCGACCTCACCTCGACGTTCCTGACCATTCAGGCTTTCCTGCCGGGAATGCTGGAGCGCGGGCAGGGCTGCATCATCACCATGTCCTCGGCCGCAGGTCGCCGGCCCAGCCAGGCCAACCTCGCCTACGGCGTCGCGAACGCCGGCCTGGTAATGCTCACCCGCCATGTGGCCACCGAGATCGGACCGCGCGGAGTCCGCATCAACTGCCTTGCCCCCTCCGCGATCCGCACCGATAGGACAGCGGCCCACATGCCCGCCGAGGTGCAGGACGAGGTCGCGGCCACGCATCCGCTGCGCCGGATGGGAACCACCGACGACGTCGCAGGCAGCGCCCTGTTCCTCGCCTCCGACGCCGCCTCGTGGCTGACCGGCATCACCATCGACATCGCCGGCGGCCGAGTCACCGGGTGATGCCAGCCAGCCCTTCCCGCCCCACGGCGACATGACGGTCAGCTACCGGCATGCAGGACCCGGGTACCCGCGCTACTCGCTCGTCCGGTTCGAGAGCGTGTACGCCAACTGCTGGACGACCTCGGTCGCCATCACCGCCTGGCCCGATGTCGAGAAGTGGATCACGTCCTCGCTGAGAAGGTCGTCCCGGTCGTTGACCGGGTGGTTCCACATGTCGACGACGACGGCCTCGTATTCGGCAGCGAGGCGGCGCGTGATGTCGTTCATGGCCCGAATTCGTTCGTGCCAGTCCGGAAATGCCGACACGACATACGCCCTCCCCAGCGTGAAAGTCGTCAGCAGGGCGCGGGTGCGGGCCGCGATGTCGTACATGCGCCGCATCGTCTTTTCGATCTCGTCGAAATCGGGATTGCGCCGCAGAACATCGTTCGGGCCGCACGGCAGGTGCAGGAGGTCCGGGCCGAACTCGACCACGCGGTCGAGTTGGTGGACCACGGTCCGCGCCGTGGTCGCCCCGGCCTCCGAGGTGTTGAGGTACTGCACATCCGGGCGCACCTGCTGCAACACGTCCGCGACCCGATCGGCCCAGCCCTTGTTCGCGTACCCGGGTGTGGGGTCGCCGATGCCGGCCGACAAGCTGTCGCCGACCACGCCGAATCGTCTCCACGGAGCATCGAACAGCAATGCCGCGGCGGTTACCTCGGATAAGCAGAGCGGATCGGACTGTTCGTTCATCGCCGGTATCAGCGAGCCTTTTTCATCCTGGTCGGCCCGCAGCCGCGGGTCGTAAAGCTGCATGTCGATGGGCTGTCGCATGCGCCGCAGGCGCATAACCCACCTACGACACTGGCACCGCCGCGGGTTCTCAGAGGCTTCCTGGCGAGGACGGCCCTGACGCCGTGTATTGGACATACATAAGTCAGGGCACCCACAGACCAGGGAGCCTCTGAGGTTCCGCTACCCGCACCGCCACGCAAAACGAGGTTGGAAAAGCCTCAGCATGTTCACCTGCTTCGGTTGCGATTACGACTGACGAGAGCGGGGCGTGATGCCGAATGCCGTTGCCGCGCTGCCGGCGGCAACGATGGCGATGAACAACCAGCCGTGCTGGAACGCGGTCAGCATCCTGTCGGCGGCGGCATCGAGCGAGCCGAGGATGGCGATCAGAACGGCGACGCCCAGCACGTAGCCGAGCTGGCGGGCGGTGTTCACCACGGCGCTGCCGGTGGCGGACTGGTCCGGCGGCAGATCGACGACGGCGGAGGCGATCATGCTGGGCAGAGCGAGGCCGATGCCGACGCCGGAGATCGCCCAGCCCGGCAGCACCTCGGTGGCGTACTGCACGGGCGTGGAAGCGGTGGTCAGCACGAGCACCACGCCGCCGGCGAACAGCAGATTCCCCAGGGCCACAACGACACCCACCGGCATCCGCTTGATCAGTCGCTGGCTGATGGCGGCGAAGATCGGCACCATGATCGGTCCCGGGACGATGGCGAGCCCGGTTTCGATGGTGCTGAAGCGGGCCACGTTCTCCAGCCACATGGCGATGCTGAGGAACCACGCCCCGAACGCGGCGCAGAACGCCAACACGGTGGCATTGGCCCACACGAACGTCGGCACCCGGAACAGGGCGGGCGACACCACCGGATCCGGATTCCGCATCATCCGCGCCACGAACAGGACCACGCCGGCCACCGCGACGGCCAGTACGCCGAATGTCGCGGCGCTCGCCCACGACCATTCGCTGCTCTTCACCAGGCCCAGCGACAGCGCCCCGATCGCCACGATCAGCAGCGCCACCCCGAGCAGGTCGGGCACCCGGGCCGCTATCCGCTGACGCAGATTCGGCACCAGGCGCATCGCCGCGACCCCGACCACCACGCCCACCGGCAGATTGATCAAGAACACCCAGCTCCAGGAAGCCTCGACCAGCGCCCCGCCGACCACCGGACCGAACGCCGCGGCGAAGGAACTCGTTGTCGCCCAGATCTTCACCGCGCCAGGAACCCGCGCCGGCGGCAGTACGGTGACGAGCAACCCCAGGCTGGCCGGGTCAGGGCAGCGGCGCCAACGGCCTGCAGGACCCGGAACGCCACCAGCGCCCACAGCGACGGAGCCACCGCGCAGGCCAGGCTCGCCAGCGTGAAAATGCCGAGGCCGACCAGGAATCCGGCCTTGCGCCCGTACCGGTCCGAGAAGCGCCCCGCCGGAATCAGCAGTGCCGCATAGACGATCGCATATCCATTGAGGACCCAACTCACATCCGCCAGCGAGGAACCCGGATAGGACTCACCGATCTTCGTGAACGCGACGTTCACGACGAACACGTCGAGCATCGCCATGAACGCGGCCGAGCACAGGACCCACACGATCGCCGTCGAATGATCCCGGCCCGACCGCGGCGTCGTCGTCTTGTCCGCGGTCGCGGTCCGCTTGGCTGCTACGCCATCCATCAGGCATCCCTTCTCGTCGGCATCGGTCTCGGCAACGCGCGCCGATCTCCATCCGTGCAGTGCCGATCAAAGAATACGGTCGACCGTATTTAGATTCCAACATCTTTCGCGCACCGGGCCAGCGGCATACGATCGACTGTATGGTCACCTCTGGGCACAAGACGGCCGACGAAAGCACCGATCAGCGGTTGCTGCGCGGCGCGCGGTCGCGGCGTGCCGTGACCCGCCGCGCGGTCGAGATCGCCTCGCTGGACGGACTCGAAGGACTCAGCTTCGGGCGTCTGGCCGAGGATCTCGACATCAGCAAGGCCGGCATCCAGACCCTGTTCCGAACCAAGGAGAGACTGCAGCTCGCGACCGTGGAGGCGGCGCAGGAGGCCTTCGTCGACGCGGTCGTCCGGCCCGCCCAGGACTCCCCTGCGGGCGTCGCACGCATCCACGCCCTCGTCGACGGATGGATCGACTACGCCGCACAGCCGCTGTTTCCCGGCGGTTGCTTCTGGGGCGCGAACCTGCCGATATTCGACAGCCGGCCCGGGCAGGTCCGGGATGAGCTGCTGCGGCAACAGCGTGCCTGGGTCACGATTCTCGCGACGCAGTTCCGTCGGGCCTTGGCCGCCGGCGAGATCGCCGATGTCGATCCCGAGACGGCCGCATTCCAGGTCAGTGCCGTGCTGAACGCCGTCAACCTGGCCCTGCGCCTCGGCGACGAAGACAGCGTGACCATGGCGCGGCAGGTGGTCGACCGCCTGCTGGATGCCGCCACCTGATCTGCGGTCCCCAGCCGTACGAGTCCGCACGCCGACGTCCGCGTTTCAGAACCGCCGTCAGCGACCGGCCCCGGTTTTCGGCTGAACTATCGGGTAGTCCTCGCCTTCGCGAGCTTTCACACCTCGCGGCTCGACCGTGGCCCGTCGATCCCCCAGGAGATGATCTTGGCGGGAGTGATCCTGATGATCTGCCGCGAGAAGTACGGCACCGGCGGCTCGTGATCGGTCAGGGCCACAGCCGAGCCTCGGATCTCGATGCCGCGTACCACCCATGGGTCCACCGAGGCCAGGTCGTCGACGACGAACGACACGGTGCTGCCCTGCTGGACGTTCCTGAACTTCTTGGACGCTCCCAGTGCGTGCCCGCCGATGGTGATCGTGCCCGAGGCGGCATCCACGAAGAAACCCACCGGGTTGTTCTGGACTTGGCCGGCCGGAGAAGCCGTGGCCAGGCGACCGAGGTGCTGTCCGGTCAGGTATTCGAGTTCTGCCTGCGTGAAGACCACGCGGCGAGCATGCGAGCTTGACATTGACGTCGATCAATCCTTTGACGGTGAACAGGTCATCGGTGCAGCAGTGCGGTGCGGACCCCCTGGCCCGAGTTCGTCAAGGCCACCTCGAGTCCGGTCAACCGCAGGCGGGTGGCGCCGCGCAGGTGGGGGAAGTCGTGGTCCGGCTCCGCGGAAGGGGCCAGGAAGGCTGCCTGCTCGGTCCACCGCAGGTGGGTGCCGCCGGCTTCCGGGTGCAGTTCGACGGTCACCAGCGAGGTCCATCGCGGGACGTCGTCCACGCGAGACGTGTACGCGTAGACGATCCTCGAGTCAGGCGTGATGTCGAGGTACCGGGCTTCGTACGCGAGCCGTTCCGGGTGTGCGCCTGGGACCGCGAAGACGCTGGACGCCGTTTCTCCGCCGTTCACCACGAAGTCGTGGTGGTACGACACGAGGCGGCCCGGCAGCTTGAACCAGCGGCTCCGGACCGGAGCGTCGGCGAAGGCCCCGAATACCGCGCTCGGGGCGGCGGCCAGGTGGAATCCGACCGTGAAGGTCTCGTGCCGCACCCCCGGGACCGCGCTGCCGACGTGCTCATCGGCGGCCGAGTCCGGCGCAGTGGCTCCCATGATGGCCATGTTTTCCCTCGCGTGGTGTTGCGGCGGTTCGGGGCGCAGCGCCCGTTGGTTACCATCCGTATGTAACGGGGCGCGGCCGCTGCGATCAAGGTCTCGTGCTTACGCACTTTCAAGTCAGCTACGCACTCGGGGGAACAGGCTCTTGGATTCCGCACTGCGTTCCCAGCTGGCGGCCGCCGGGGTCAGCCCGGAGTGCACGGCGACGATCGAGCTCGTGCGCGACGTGCTCGCCCGCGTCGGGGACAAGTGGACCGTCCTGGTCGTCACGACGCTCGCGGACGGACCGCTGCGCTTCACCGCCTTGCACGAGCGGATCGCCGGGGTGTCGCAGCGGATGCTGAGTCAGACGCTCCGTGCGCTGACCCGCGACGGTCTGATCACGCGAACGGCCTACGCCGAGGTACCGCCTCGCGTCGAGTACGCGCTGACCCCGCTGGGGCGATCGCTCAGCGACACCGTCGCGCACGTGGTGCGCTGGGTTCAGGAACACCAGGTCGAGATCGCCCGCAACCGCGAGGTGTTCGAGGGAACCGAACCCGCGGCATCGTAGGGCGCCCCCCAGGTCAAGCCCGGCGTGATCGCCGCATGTGCCGCGCTCGGGCTCGAACGCACAGTGGCGAAGCCCGCTTCCGCCAACGTCGGGCTGACAGGCTTTGAACCTGCTCCCCCTTGCCTCCAGTCCACAAGAGACACCCATCTGCGAAAAGCAGGACACCGCAGGACGAACCAGTGGAGGTCACCGCGCCGGTGCCGGCGGGGTGAGTTCGGCGTTGCGGGCCAGCGCGGCCGCCTCGCCCCGCGAACCGACGTCGAGTTTGCGGAGCACACCGGTGACGTGGAATTTGACGGTGCTTTCCGCGACGCCGAGCTCGTCGGCGATGGCTTTGTTGCGCTTGCCCTCGGCGAGCAGGCACAGGACTTCGTGCTCCCTGGCGTTGAGGCTGGCCAGTCGCGGCTCACCGGAGCGCGTGGCGGGCGAGTCGAGCGGGAGAGCGATGCTGACCCGGCTGCCCCAACCCGGGACGGCGTCCAGGTCGACAGCGGCGCCCAGCGTCCGCGCCCGACCTTCCAGCTCTCGCGACAACGTGCTCACGCCCAGCTCTCCGGCTTCCTGATCACGCACGTCGATCAGCAGCGAGCCACCGTCGCAACTCCACGCGATGCGCAGCCGGGCCAACCTGGGCTGCGCGGCGAAGGCCAACACGATCGTCCTCGTCATCGCGCGCGCCGCATAGGCGACTTCCCCCGGCAACGGTCGCGCAGTCTTGCCGGGCGCGATGAACTCCAGGCACACCTCGTGGTGCTTCAGCAGCTGCCGGATGTTCTTGCGCAGCTTGGTGAACGCGGCCGATGCGGGTTCTTCCGACAACGACAGATCCGATTCTTGCGCGGACCGCAAGACGACCAGCGCCGCCGAGGCCGTCTCGGTCGCGGCGAGCCGGGCACGCCGGTCATCGAGTCCGGAGGAGCGCAGGGTGTTCAGAATGGACAGCAACGCGCTTTCGTGCGCGGCGACCATCTCCGTGATCGTGCGCGCCCGCTCGCTCGAGGCGGCCCGTGATTCGGCGAGGTAGTCCGGGCTGGCCTGAGCTACCTGCTGCCTGATCGAGGTCGCGACGATGCCGAAGAACCCCGCCAGCTCCTCCGCTTCCGGCAATCGCTTCCGTGGCGTGCGGGGCACCAGCACGAGCAGCGTGCCGACCGGATCCAGCACCACCCACACCGCGCGTGTCACGCCGCCGATCAGTGCGTTCGCCGCGACAGGGGTGCCGGGGTCGACATGGGCTTTGAGCTGGTCGAGTTCGTCGATGGTGACGCGGTTGATCATCTCGGCGTCGCCCGCGACCTTGCGTGGACGGCCCGTGCATTCCCGGGTGAAGATGACGAGGGCGCTGTGCGGCCACCGGGCGGACAGGAAACGGGAGAACCGGCCGGCGATCCCGTGCAGCGGGCCGTCGACGACCTCTCGCAAACCGCGCAGCCGGTCCGGGCTCGGGTACTTCGGGTCGACCATTCCAGCGAGTCTAGGCTGCGGGTCCGCTAGCCGGAAGTCGAGGTTTTGCCCTCCTTTCGACCAGGTCGTCCAGCGGCACGGCGCGGTTAGGGTCGCGAACGGCATGCGCCGAAGCGCATGCTTTTCCGCCGACAGACAAGGAAGCAAGCCCACATGCCACAGCAGGTGCGCGGGGTGATCGCCCGTTCGAAGCAGGCCCCGGTCGAGCTGACCGACATCGTGATCCCCGATCCCGGTCCCGGCGAGGTCGTGGTCGACATCGCGGCGTGCGGCGTGTGCCACACGGACCTGACCTACCGCGAGGGCGGGATCAACGACGAGTTCCCGTTCCTGCTCGGGCACGAGGCCGCGGGCACCGTCGAGATGGTCGGTGAGGGTGTCGAATCCGTGGAGCCGGGTGACTTCGTGATCCTGAACTGGCGGGCGGTCTGCGGCCAGTGCCGTGCCTGCAAACGCGGGCGACCGCAGTACTGCTTCGACACCTGCAACGCCGAACAGCCGATGACGCTGACCGATGGCACCGAGCTCACCCCGGCGCTCGGGATCGGCGCGTTCGCCGACAAGACGCTCGTGCACGCCGGGCAATGCACCAAGGTCGATCCCGCCGCCGATCCGGCCGTCGCAGGGCTGCTCGGCTGCGGGGTCATGGCCGGACTGGGCGCGGCGGTCAACACCGGCATGGTCGGCCGTGGCGATTCGGTCGCGGTCATCGGCTGCGGCGGTGTCGGCGACGCCGCCATCGCCGGTGCCCGCTTGGCCGGCGCGGGCACGATCATCGCGGTCGACCGGGACGAGAGGAAGCTCGACTGGGCCCGCGAACTGGGCGCCACCCACGTGATCAACGCCTCCGGCATCGACCCGGTCGAAGCGATCGCGGAACTGACCGGCGGATTCGGCGCCGACGTCGTGATCGACGCGGTGGGCCGTCCCGAGACCTGGAAGCAGGCCTTCTACGCACGTGATCTCGCCGGCACCGTCGTGCTCGTCGGCGTGCCCACGCCGGACATGCGGCTGGAGATGCCGTTGCTGGACTTCTTCGCCCGCGGCGGCGCCCTGAAGTCGTCGTGGTACGGCGACTGCCTGCCCGAGCGCGACTTCCCGATGCTGATCGACCTGCACCTGCAGGGCAGGCTGCCGCTGGAGAAGTTCGTGACCGAACGCATCAGCCTCGACGAGGTCGAGAAAGCCTTCCACACCATGCACTCCGGCGAAGTCCTGCGCTCGGTGGTGATCCTGTGAACCTGCGGATCGAGCACGTCGTCACCACCGGCGTCTTCGAACTCGACGGCGGGACCTGGGAGGTGGACAACAACATCTGGCTCGTCGGCGACGACACCGACGTCGTCGTCATCGACGCGGCCCACGACGGCAAGCCGATCACCGAGGCTGTGGGCGATCGCAACGTCGTCGCCGTCGTCTGCACGCACGGGCACAACGACCACGTCACCGTCGCCCCGCAGCTGGGCGAGCAGCTCGGCGCTCCGGTCCTGCTACACCCCGGCGACCGCGAACTGTGGGAGATGACCCACCCGGGCCGGTCGTTCCGGCACGTGGGCGACGAGGAGCGGATCGCCGTAGCGGGAACGGAGATCGAGGTGCTCCACACGCCGGGGCATTCGCCCGGTTCGATCTGCCTGCACCTGCCCGAAGCCAAGGCCCTGTTCTCCGGGGACACCCTCTTCTCCGGCGGCCCGGGCGCCACCGGCCGCTCGTTCTCCGACTTCCCGACCATCATCGGCTCGATCCGGGAACGCGTGTTCGCCCTGCCCGAGGACACCCGCGTGCACACGGGCCACGGCGACGGCACCACCATCGGCACCGAAGCACCGCACCTGGCCGAATGGATCGCCCGCGGCTACTAGCGGACCGGCCCGCCGGGCCGGTTCAATCTCCGAAACCCCGGCCACGCAGGTAATCCACCAGCATCGCCTGCGACCCGCGGATGTGGTCGCGCATCGCCGTGCGCGCCCGCGCGGCCCGTCCGCGGGTGATGTGCTCCAGGACGACCGCGTGCTCCTCGACGTAGAGCGCCCGCAGGGTCTCCGGAGACCGGATGGCAAGCCGCACGGTGTCCTTCGGGAAGTAGCGGTGCAGGTCCTGGATCATCCCGCCGAGCCGCTGGTTCCCCCCGGCGTCGTGGACGATGCCGTGGAAGGTGTCGTTGAACCGGCGCAGTCGCTCGCCGGCCTCGGTCTCCTCGGGGTCGTCGAGCTTCGCGACGGCGAGCGGGACGACCTCGGCCAGCGCCTCGTGCGCCTTCTCCAGCTTCGCGAGCATCTCGGGGTCGCGTGAACGGGCCGCCAGTTCGGCGGCGAACCCTTCGAGCTCCGCCCGCACCTGGTAGACGTCGTTGAGCTCGCGCAGGGTCGGCACCTTGACCATGGCGCCCCGGTTCGGCACCAGTTCGACCAGGTTCATCGCCTGCAGCTTGCGCAGCGCCTCACGCGCCGGCGTGCGGCTGACCCCGAAACGCCCGCAGATCTCGTCCTGCTGCAGGTGTTCCCCGCGGGGGTACCGCCCGTCGAGGATCTCGCGTTCCAGGATGTGCGCGATCTGGTCGGCGTAGCTGCTCGGTGCCCGCAACGTGTCCGCGGCCTCGCTCATTTCGTCCTCACATCGAAAATCTTAGGACAACCGGGGCTGCTCCGGTTCAGCTACCTCGGTCTTGACAACCACTGCGCCCTCAGATTGTATCCATGGATACACGCACATTGGATACATGAATACGGAGGGCGACATGGTCGACGTGCGCAACGTCAGGGGCGGCAGTGGCCTCGATCCGATCAGGGCCGAACTCGACGAGTTGCTCGACTCGGTCCAGGTGGCCACGGCCCAGGCGACCGAAGCCTTCTTCGCCAGCTACGACGAGGACCCGGACCCGGCCCGGCTGGCCTCGTGGCTGATCCCCCGCTGCTGGCGCGAGATCGACTACGTCTATCTCCTCAACGAGGAGATCCGGCGTTACGGGATGCAGTTCGAGCGGCGGCACATCACGTTGCTGGCCAAGCAGTCCTTCCAGGAGGCCGAGCACTACGACATGGTCGGCAAGGCGATCGAGTCCCTCGGCGGCGAGGTGCCCACGACCGTTCCCGCCGAAGCCGAGCCGTGGAGCCGGTTCCTCTGGGAATGCCTCGATCGCCACCCGCTGTCCGCGGTCGCGGCGTGGAACCTGTCGGAGACGTCGGCGTCGGGAAGCTTCGAGCCGACCTTCCGCGGCGCGGAACGGCACGGCCTCGACGAGGTCACCCGGATCTACAAGCAGATCGAGAAGGACGAGAAGTTCCACGTCGGCCTGGGCCTGCAGATGATGGCGACCTACGTGCACACCGACGAGGACCGCGATGAGATCCTGCGGGCCATGCGCGGCATGCGCGACATCGCCTGGCGCACGTTCAGCCCCGAGTCCGTCGCGGCCGGCCGCGACACCTGATCGGCCGCCGGAGATGATCGCTCAGGAAATCGACGTCTGGCGCACCGTCGTGGTCGAGGCCACGGACAGCCGCGCCGATGACGTGGTCGCGCTGACCCTGCTCGACCCCGAGGGGCAGCACCTCCCGGCCTGGGAGCCGGGAGCGCACATCGACGTGGATCTCGGCCCGGGGCTGATCCGGCAGTATTCGCTGTGCGGCGATCCGCGGACCGCCGACCGGTGGCGAATCGCCGTCCTGCGGGAACCACGCGGGCGCGGTGGATCCGCCCGGGTCCACGACCACGTCCGCGTGGGCGACCGGCTCCGGGTCCGCGGGCCGCGCAACCGGTTCCCGCTCGCCGACGCCGAGAGGTACTTCTTCGTCGCCGGCGGAATCGGGATCACCCCGATCCTCGCCATGGCGACGGAGGTGGCCGCGCTCGGCCGGCCGTGGACCTTGCTCTACGGCGGGCGGACGCGATCCTCGATGGCGTTCCTCGACGAGCTGACCGCCCTTCCGGGAGGCGAGCTGATCATCGTGCCGCAGGACGAGTTCGGCCTTCCCGATCTCGACCGCTACCTGGCGGTGCCTGCGGACGGAACGGTGGTCTACTGCTGCGGCCCCGGGCCCATGCTGTCGGCTGTGGAACAGGCCTGCGGGGCGTGGCCGTCTGGGTCGCTGCACCGGGAGCGCTTCTCGGCGGAGGTTCCTCCGCTCGACGCGGATTCCGGGTCGTTCGAGGTGGTGCTCAAGCGCAGTGGCCTACGGCTGGCGGTCCCCGAGCACGAGCCGTTGCTCGACGTTCTCGAGGCCTCGGGCGTCGAACTCGACAACTCGTGCCGGGCGGGGATCTGCGGCACCTGCGCCGTCGGGGTGGTCTCGGGCGAGCCGGACCACCGCGACGACGTGCTGACCGACGAGGAGCGGGAAAGCGGCGAGATCATGCTGCCGTGCGTGTCCCGGTCACGGGGCCGCGTGCTGGTGCTCGACCTCTGACCTTTCCCATGCGGCGGCGTTCAGCGCCACAGTAGGTACGGCGCTGAACGCCGCCTTCATCCGATCACTTCTCGTTCCACGCGCACCGGCTCCGAACTCTTGCCCCCGGCCCCGGGTCGTCCCGCGCTCCAGTCCGGTCAGGCGGTTCGTGCTTCGCGTCGTGAGCGGATCGCGAGGCGTCGCACGTGCCATGCCGAGTAGATCCCTGCGCATGCCATGAGCCACGGGACGGCGATCACCGAGCCCGACAGGACCGTTGCGACAGCGACCAGCACGAGGCCCAGCGCCGAATCCGCAAGCCGGACGAGGAAGACGTGGCGCGACATGCGCCGGGCGACCAGCTCGGTGACATGGGGCAGTCCCGCGGCCCAGACCATCAAGTACGCGACCCACCCGAGCACCAGCAGGGGGTCCACGGCTTGACCGGTCAGCAAGGTGCCCAGGGGGTCGGCGAGCAACGTCAGCGCGACGCCTCCGACTCCGGTGCCGGTGATCAGCAGCCACGTCGCGCGGTGGACGAGCCGCTGTGCGGCGACGGCGTCCCGCCTCGTCTTGGCGACGAAGTTCGACAGCAGGAAACTGCCCGCACCGTTGATCACGACCTGCAGCGGCGCGACGACGAGGCGACCGGCTTCGAGCATACCCACCGCGCCCGTGGACACCAGCAGCGCGACCAGGGCGCGTGAGCCGAGGAGTGCGGCCGGACGCAACGCGGCCTGCAAGGATCTCCAGGCGGCGAACGACATCACCGCGGGCAGACCGGCGGTTCCGGCCCGCAGCTGCCGCAATTCCGCCGCGGGCAGCTGCACAACGCCCACGAGCACCGCTGCGGCCGCTCCGACGGCCATCGACAGGAACAGCGCCGGCAGCGAGACCCCGGCCACCGCTGCTGGTGCGAGCGCGAGCACCGTCCCGGTGACGTGCACGATGTCGTTCCCCACGAGGTGCCAGAACTGCAATCTGGCCATGAGTAACCGCCGCACCGTTTCCGCGGCCAGTCGCAGCACTGCCATCGTCCCGAAGGCCAGTGCGGTAGCTGGTTCGCCGTCGCGCAGCAGCAGGGCCGTGCCGACTGCGGCGGCGAAGCACAGCATCCAGCCCGCGAGGGCGCTGGTGACGATGCCGGCCCGGGTGCGGGGTTCGTGGCGGTCGAGGACCGCCAGCGAGTCACCCACCCAGCCCGTGTACAGCGCGATCGCCGTCACCAGCAACGCCAGCAGCAGCACGAAGGATCCGAACTCGGCGAGCCCCAGCGTGCGGGCGGCCAGCACTTGGAGCACCAGGCTCATGCCCGCGGTGATGCCCTGCGACAACACCGGGGCGGCGACCTTCGCGACGAGGCGCCGTTTCGGCGCTCGCGCGCCGGTCGTGGTCATCGGGATGGTTGCGGGGCGGGAGATTCGCCGGCGCGCCCGGCCGGGGCCGCCCCGGCGAACGTCAGCACGTACCCGGTGATCGTCCCGCCGAACAGCTGCAGCTGCTCGCGCAACCTGCGCAGCGAACCGAGGTCGCCGTCTCGCCGCACCGTCACCACCACCCCGTCGGACGCGCTGATCAGCGACGTCGTCTCCGGCTGGGAGATCAGCGGGGGCAGGTCCACCAGCACCAGGTCGTAGCGCGACCGCATCTCCGCGATCACCTGCTGCAGCAGTCCGGAACGCAGCTGCTCCCGGGAGTAGGGCTGTCCGTGCCCCGCGGGCACCACGCTGAACCCGACCCCGTTGCCCAGGTGCACCGGGTGCGCCGACTGGGCCAGCGACGCGGTGCCGGTGGCGATCGAGGTCAGTCCGGGCCAGTCGGCCAGCCCCAGCATCTGCGACAAGTCGCGGGAGCGGAACGCGGCGTCGACCACCAGCACCTGCAGGCCGTCCCGGGCGGCGGCACCGGCGATCTGCAGCGTGGTCGTCGTCGCTCCCTCGCCGCCGGACGGGCCCGTGACGAGGACGACTCCCCTGCCCACCGTCGACCGCAGACCGGAGGCCACCAGCTGGTAGGAGCGCAGCGGCGGGACGCCCGGTCTGCGCAGCGCCAGGATGGCCTGGGCGGGCAGCGTCTCGATCTCGCCGAGCACCGGTTCGTCGACGACGCGGGTGAGCTCGTCGGCATCTCGCACCCGGTGATCGCGATCGGCGCGGAACCAGGCCAGCGCGGCCGCGAGCATCAGGCCGACGGCCGTGCCGATGGCGAAATCGCGCAGGACCCCGCGCCAAGGGCTCGTGCCGTCCGGCGACGCGACATCCACGAACGACACCCCGTCGGCGAACTGGGCCGCCACCACCCGGATCCGGGTGATCTGCTTGTCCAGATCGCTGAGCGTCGAGCCGGCGGCCGAGCCGACGGGGTTGCCCGGCGGGACCGTGCCGGCATCGGCCACGATCGCCGCGCGTTGCGCGTTCAGCGTCTCCAACGCCTTGTCCGTGGTGGCGACCACCTCTGCCCTGGACCGGTCCTGGTAGGCGGCGATGACAGCGTTGGCGATCAGCACGGAACGCTCGAATCCCGGCCCGTCGACGTTGATCTCGATGGACTCACCGCTCGACGAGGCGTCCGCGGTGATGGCGGCGCGCAGCTGCAGCACGGTCTCGTCGCCGCCGAGCCGGGCACGCGCGTCGTCGAGCACTTCGTCGGAGGTGACGAACAAGGCCCGCTGCTTCACGTACCGGAGGAAGCTCGACTCGCTGGCCATCTCGATCCCGAGCACGCCGGTCTGGTCGGGTGCCTTGAGCACGATGCGCGCGTGGGCGCTGCGGCCGTCGCCCGCCACCAGCGGGACCAACAGGCTCATCAGCACCGCTGCTGCCACGATCCCCAACGAGATCCAGCGATACCGCCACAACGAACCGAAGATCGTCGGTGCCGGGTGGGCGTCGTCCATCGACCGTCATTCCGCTCTGTGTGCCAAAAGGGGGATTCCTCCGGGCAGGCCGGCGCTCATCGGTAACGCACCGGGCCCCTGCGGCGAATACCGCGTGAGCGCAGTGATCGGAAACCGCTAGGAAGATCGCGGTTGATGAGGCAAATCAACCGGTCTGGCCACCCGGGAGGAGAACTACCGATATTTTTCAGTATTCAGACGATGGTGATCGCCTGTCAAGTTCCCCCTCCCGGCGGCGCCGCTCGTTGGCCTACCCAGTGATTTCCGCGCGTGTTGCGCAGGAACGAAAGGCTTCGATGACCACCACCGACATGCCGAAATCCGGCTTCGCGGCGGCGTTGCGCCGGTTGCCGTCCGCGCAGAAGTCGGCCAAGGGGGCGCCGGCCTACTCGCGGTTCGTCAACCGCAGAGCGGGTGGCTACCTCGCGGCGGCCGCCTACCTGCTCAAGGCAACTCCGAACCAGGTCACCGCCGTCAGCGCGCTGTTCACCTTCGCCGGCATCACCGCCGTCGCCACCGCCGCACCGTCGTGGCCGCTGGGCATCGCGGTGGGCCTGGCGCTGGCCGTCGGGTACGCGCTGGACTCGGCCGATGGGCAACTCGCCCGGTTGCGGGGCACCAGCAGCATCGCGGGCGAGTGGCTGGACCACGTGATCGACAGCGCGAAGATCGCCACCCTGCACCTGGCCGTGCTCGTCTGCGCGTTCCGGTTCTTCGGCCTCCCCAGCGGTTTCCTGCTGGTCCCGCTCGGCTACGCCGCCGTCGAGACCGTCATGTTCTTCGCGATGATCCTCAACGACCAGTTGCGCCGAGGCCATCATTCCGGCTCCGGCACACCGGCGCCCGCCGGTGCGCCGCCTTCGGTCCTGCGGTCGTTGCTGGTCCTGCCGACCGACTACGGGGTGTTGTGCCTGGCCTTCCTGCTGCTGGGATCCCCGATGGCCTTCGCCGCGGTCTACGGCGCGCTCTTCCTGCTCAACACCGCCTTCCTCGCCGCGGCGCTGCCGAAGTGGTTCGGCGACATGGCGCGCCTCGACGGCGCCGCTGCGGAACGGGTGCGGTGACGATGCCCACCATCGGGTACGCGCCCGGCGCCTTCGACATGTTCCACATAGGACACCTCAACATCCTGCGGCGAGCCAGCGGGGAATGCGACCACCTGGTGGCGGGTGTGGTGACCGACGACGTCCTGCTGAAGGTGAAGGGCCGCAAGCCGGTCATCCCCTTCGAGGAGCGGTTGGAGATCGTGCGCAACATCCGGTGCGTCGCCGAGGCCATCGCCGACCAGCACGAGGACAAGTTCCGCATGTGGGAACACCTCCGGTTCGACGTGCTGTTCAAGGGCAGCGACTGGCGCGGCACGGCACGCGCCGACGCGTTGGAGCGCAAGCTGTCCGCCGTCGGGGCGCGGATTCGCTACTTCAGCTACACCACCCACACGTCCAGCACCCTGCTGCGGCAACGGATCTCGCTCCCCTCGCCCAGCATGCTCGGCGAGCTGGAGCCCGGGCCGACATGAACCGCCCGCGTCGAAGCAACCGGCTCGTGCCCGCAATCGCCATCGTGACAGCGCTGCTCGCATCCTGCACCGCGAACACCAACGACAGAACCGCAGCGCATCACGTCGACGCGACGATCACCACGACGGACTACCCGGTGCCCGCCGGCGCGCTCTTCGTCGCCCCCAACGGGAAAGACTCCGCGCAGGGCGACGAAGCGCGACCGCTGCGCAGTCTCGGCGAGGCGGTGCGCCGAGCGCAGCCCGGCGCCACGATCGTCCTGCGAGAAGGGACGTACCGGGAGACGGTCGGCATCATCGGCAAGAAGTTGTCCATCCAGCCGTATCCGCGTGAACGCGCCTGGCTCAAGGGCAGCCGGGTGGTCGCGCAGTGGTCCCGCGACGGCGATGTGTGGCGGCACGCGGGCTGGAACGCATCGCTGTGCCGAACCTGCTTCCTGCCTGAGATCATCGACCCGGCGCATCCGCTGGCCGGGCTTCCGGACATGGTTTTCGTCGACGGCAGGCCACTTCGGCAGGTGGGCGAGCGGAGCTCGGTCACCGACGGCACGTTCTACGTCGACGTCGCGCGCGAGGAGTTGGTGATCGGCGAGGACCCGGCCGGGCGGTTCGTCGAGGCGACCGAGTTCGACTGGCTGCTGCAGTTCGACGGCGCGGGAGCCGCGGGCAGTTCGCTGCGCGGGATCGGGATCGCGCACTACGGCTCGAACCAGAAGTACGGTCGGCGCGGCGCGATGGTCGTGGTGAACGCGCCGTCGGTGGTGTTGGAGAACAACACCTTCGCCGCTTCCGCCTCCAGCGGCGCAGCGGTCTTCCAACCCGATGCGAACGTGACCGGCAACCAGTTCCTCGACAACGGTCTGGTCGGCTTGATGGCCAACCGGGCCGACGGGCTCCGGTTGACCGCCAACACCTTCGCGCGCAACAACAACGAGCACTTCGCCTTGACCGGCGAGGCCATCGGTGCGGCGGGCGCGAAGGTGACGCGCACGAAGCGGGCGTGGGTGTCCGACAACACGTTCGCGGACAACATCGGCACCGGCTGGTGGTGCGACCTCGGGTGCACCGACGCCGTGGTGGTCCGCAACATCGCGCGGGGCAACGCCGTCAACGGCCTGTACTACGAGGTTTCGGCGAGAGCGCTGATCGCGTCGAACGTCGTGGTTTCCAACGGCGGGCGCGGCATCAAGGTCTCCAGTTCCGACCACGTCCGGCTCGTGCACAACACCTTCGTCGACAACGCGATCGAGCTCGGGCTGTACAACGACAAGCGGTCTGCGAGTTCGGACCCCTACAGCGCGGAACTGGGCCTGTCCTGGATCACGTCCGGCACCGAGCTGGTGAACAACCTCCTGATCAGGCAGCACGACACCGAGCCGTTCATCGAGTCCGCCGACTACAAACCGCACCCCAAACCGGCGTCGCCGTTCCTCTCCGCCAGCGATGGCAACGCCTTCCTGCGGGCGGCGGGCTCGGCACCGCTGGGCACGTGGTCGCTCGGCTCGGGTGAGGTCGCCACGATCCACACGCTGGCTCAGCTGCGGGCACGGACGGGACTAGACCTGCACAGCCTGGCGGTAGCACCGCCGCCCGCCCCGTTCCGCGATCCGGACCGGGGCGATTACTCGCTCCGCCCGTCCACGCCGGGTGTCCGCGCCGGTCAGGCCCTGCCGCCGGATGTCGCCCGGATCGTCGGTGTTCCACCGCGCGACCACCCCGACATCGGCGTGCTCGCCGGCCCACGCGGGTGAGCGCGGGGACGTCTGCTCCGACGTCCCCGCCGGCTCAGCCGATGCTGCTGCGCGGGGTGCTGAGCACCGCGCCGTCGGCGTCGACCGCCCTGATCCAGTACTCGACCCTGCCCTGGGGCGCTTGGTCGTCGGTGAAGCTCATCGTCGTCACCGACCACGGCCAGGCGCTGCTGGTGGTGGTGTAGATCGGGTTCGCGGTTCCGGCGCGCATCACCTCGTAGCGGATCTCCCGGTTCTGCGCGTCCCACGTTCCCGTCCACCTGATGGAGATTCCGCCGGACAGTCGCCGGTTGAGCTCCGGGGCGGGGAAGGGCACCTGCGGCCCGTTGTTGACGGCGCCGGGCACGCCCCGGGCGGCGAACCGGGTCAGCGACTGCTGGGCGCTGCCGTTGACCACCGTGAACTCGCCGCCGACCACCACGTAGCGGGCGTCGGCGTCCACTGCCCACGGGCCGTTCAACCACGGGCTGCCGGCGGGGCCGCCGTTGGTGTTGGGCAGCCACGGCAGCAGTTCCGGAACCGGGTCGCCGAAGCGCACGTGGTTGACGTTGCGCTGGGCCGTTTGGGTGGCGGTCGTCGTTTCGGCGAGCAGCCGGTGGTAGTCGATCGGTCCGTTCTCGGGGACGGCGTTGATGGCCGCGCAGTTGTGGGTGTGCGAGGCGCTGTAGAGCACACCCCCTGCCACCGCGACGCTTTGGGTGTCGCCGTAGCAGCCGTCCAACCAGCGCGGCTTGCCGGTGGCGATGTCGATGGCGCCTCTGCCCTCCAGCCGGGGATCGCCACCGCGCCAGTTGTAGGACCCGAGGTAGACCGTTCCCGTGCCGTCGGTGGCCAGGTCCGTGATCGTGTCATCGGGCGAGGGCGTGACCCATTCCCACGGCACGAGGGCACCGCCGGCCGCGTCGACCGCGGTGAGTCCGTGCCGGTAGGTGCCGTTGACGTTGTCGAAGGCTCCCCCGATCACCGTGCGCCCCTGGGCCGGGGCGGCCAGGACCGCGAAGACCTCCCGGTCCGCGGTCGGCGCCCAGGGCAGCAGCGCACCATTGCCGGTGGACACCGCGGCGAGCCGGGTGCGCGGCACGCCGTCGACGGCGTTGAAGCCGCCGCCGAGGTAGACGGTGTCGGCGGTGATCGACAGCCCACGGACCCGGCCGGCCACGCGGGGCTTGAAGTTCGGGTCAAGCGCGCCGGTCGCGGCGTCGAAGGCGGCCACGCGCGAGCGCCACTGACCGTCGATCTTGTCGAAGTCGCCGCCGACGTAGACCTTCTTGCCGTCCGGGGAAACCTCGATCCGGAACACGGTGTCGCAGATCCAACGCCCGGCGTCGGCGGGCTTGCAGAACGGTCCCGGGTCCGCGCCGGAGAAGACGCTGCCGCTGACCACCGGTGCCCACGGCAGGAGTTCGCCGGTGGTCACGTCGAAGGCCAGCAGGTTGTTGCGGGTGACCTCACCCGGTCCCCCCGGCGCCACGCCGGCCGGGCGCGCCTTGCTGAACCTCCCACCGGCGACGGCGGTGTTGCCCGCGATGGCTACCGCGAAGACGACACCGTCGGTCTGCGGCGTCGGCAGCGCCCCGGCGGTGACCGGCTGCGGCAACTCCGCGGCGACCGCTGCCGGCCCCGGCACCACCGCTGCCGACAACGCGGCGACGGCCACTGCGGCGACGCACGACAGCTTCCGCGCGCGATTCATCGGACCTCCTTGGTTTCCGGCATGGACACGGCCGCTGTGACCGCAGCCCGCGCGCCGGGCAGCCCGCGCGGCGCGGGTCTGCACCTGCCCACGAGCAGGACCCGGGCGGCCAGTTCTTCGTACTTCTGCGCTACCCCGTCCCACGTGTAGCGGTCGAGCGAGGCCACCTGCTCTCGCCCGCGCAGCAACGTGCCCGATGGGTCGGCTTCCGCCGCGTCGCACAACGCCGCGAGATCGCCGGGATCGCGGAAGTAGCGGCCGAACGAGCCGAGGACTTCGCGGTTGAACCGCACGTCGAACGCGGAAGTCGGGGCGGCGGCGCCCATCGCGCGCAGCAGCGAGGGGTTGGTGCCGCCGACGGAATGACCGTGGATGTAGGTCAAGGCGTTGCCGTAGAGCTGGTCCAGCAGCCGCTGGTCCCACACCGCGCCGAGCAGCCGCACGCGGGGATCGCCCTTCGCCGCGCGCGCGATGGTCGCGGTGTATTCGTCGGCGTAGGGCGCCGATCCCACCACGACCAGCGGGTGGCGGGCGTTGCTGCGGAGGTAGCCCTCGACTGCCACGTGCACGTGGTTCTCCGGTTCGAACCTGGCCACGACCAGGTGGTAGCGGCGGGGGCCGAGCCCGAGTTCGGTGATGCCGTCGGTCCCGACCTCGCCGAGGACCGGTGCCCCATAAGGGATGTAGTCGGTCTCGGTGTTGAAGCGATCGCGGTAGTAGTCCTGGATTCCCCGGGCGTCGGCGATCAGCGCGTCGGACCAGCGGACGGCGAGCGCTTCGGCCCGGCGGTAGTAGGCCGATCCCGCAGGTCCCCACTTGGCCCGCTTCCACTCCAGGCCGTCGACGTGGGTGATCGTGGGAATTCCGCGGAGCCCCAGCAGGGGAAGCAGCGGCGCGTTGGCGGCGTTGAACACCACCGCCACGTCCGGGGGCCGCGCCACCGCGCGCAACGCCGAAAGGGCCGTGTGGCTCAGCGTTTCCAGTGTCTTGCGGCGCAGTGCGGGAAGATGCACCAGGCGCATCCCGAGGTGGCGCTCGGGGCGGGGGCCGCGCGCGTCGAGGTTGCGGCAGTACACCGTGATTTCGTGCCCGCGCTGGACCAGTCGTCTCCCCACCTCCTCGACGCACGTCTCGAAGCCGCCGTAGCGCGCGGGCACGCCGCGGGTTCCGATCATCGAAATCCGCATGTTTCGTTCTACCGTTTCGTCGAAGGGCGGCCATCGGATCACGACGGGCGGCCCTGGAGCCGCACAGCTGTTTTCGTGCGGCTCACTCGAATCGGCGCCCAGCTTGTAATATGTCGACGGCGGGCAGTCGTTACACCGATTCCGCAACCCGTCTTCGGCGCATTCGCGCCCGAACCCACCTGATCCGAGGACCGGCCGTGAGCTGGAATGCCCTTCGCCGCCGCTACGGCGTCGCGCGTCGCCGGGCCTTCGACGCCGAGCGCTGGCCCGTCGTGTGCGTGCTCGCACTGATCGTGGCCAGCGAATACAAGTTCCGCGTTCGCTCCGACGACCAGTCGGTGTCCGGCTCGCCGGACCTGTTCGTGCTGGCGGAAATCGCCGTCTACGCGGCCGTGGCGTGCTTCCTGTTCCTGCGCTTCCGCCCCACGTCCCAGGTGCGGCGCGCCGACTGGATCACCTGTTCGGCCTATGCCTACGCGGCGGTCCTGGTGCTTTCGGCGCTGTACTCGCCGTACCGCGAACTCGCCCTCGTGCGGGCCTGCCAGGTCGTGGTCGTGCTGGCGCTGAGCCGTTCGATCGCCCGCCATTGCGCCCGGGATGCGTTGCACCGCATCGCGCACGCTTTCGCGGTCCTGGTCAGCGCCTCGGTCGTCTTCGGCGTGGTCGTGCCGTTCCCCCGGCTTCCCTCGCAGCCCGACAGGTTCACCTGGCTGCACCTGCATCCGGTGGACGCGGGCCAGTTCCTCGCGCTCGCGGTGGTGATCCTGGTGGCGTACGCCTTCGGCCACCGGTTGGCCCGGCCCGGCCCGCACTGGCCGTTGCCCGTCTACCTCGTGCTGCTGGCGATCTGCGCCGCCGGGTTGATCGGGAGCAACACCCGGGGGGCCGCTTTCGGGGCGATCGTGGGTTGCCTGGTGATCGCGGGATTGCGATGGCGCGGCCGCCGGCGGCTGGAGATCGCGGTGGCGTTGGCGCTCTTCCTGATCACCGCGTGGCTCGCCGCGGGGCCGTTTGTCGAGGCCTTCTTCGTCCGCGGTGAGTCCGCCGAGCGGCTCGCGTCTTTGAACTCGCGAACGGACCTGTGGGCTTACGCGCTCGACGCGTTCCTCGAACGCCCGCTGTACGGCCACGGTCTCACCGCCTCGCAGGGTTTGTTCCTCGACGAGATCGGGTTGGGCGGCGGGCACAACGGGCTGGTGAACCTGCTCGTCGACGCCGGACTGCTCGGCGCGGTGGTGTGGCTCGTGCTGCTCGGCTGCATCTTCACCGCTGCGGTCGCGCTGCGGAACCTCCGGCCCGAGCCGCGACTGGATCGCATCCTGATCCTCGCGACGTTGTCGGGCTTGCTCGCCAACTCGATGTTCACCGAAGGGCTCGGCGCTCCGGCCAACGTCGCCTGCGTCTGGCTTTTCCTGCTAGCCGCGTGGACGAGCATGGCGAGCACGCGGAACTCGGCCTCGATGCCGCCGTCCCACATCCCCGTCGAAGAGCTGGAGTGACCTTGGCCCGACGAACCGCGCTGATGGTCCATCCCGATGCCGAGCTGTACGGATCCGACCGCATATTCCTGGAATCGGTCATCGCGTTGACCGAGGCGGGCTGGCGGGTGGTGGTCGCGCTGCCGGAGCGCGGGCCGCTCGCCGACCGCCTGCGCGACCGGGGCGCGGACGTGGTCCTGTGCCCGACCCCGGTGCTGCGGAAGGCGGCGTTGCGCCCGGCCGGGTTCCTGCGGCTACTGCTGGAAGCCCTGCGAGCGGTGGCACCGACTTTGCGCTTGCTGCGACGGACCCGCCCCGACGTCGTGTACGTCAACACCGTGACCGTGCCGTTGTGGCTCCTGCTCGCCCGCTCGACCCGGCGATCGGTTATCGCCCACGTGCACGAGGCTGAGGACAGCGCACCACGCCTGGTCAGGACCGCGCTCGCCGCTCCCCTGCTGTGCGCTGCCTCGGTCGTGGTGAACAGCGAGGCCACGGCTCGCGCGATCACGCGACCGCTGCCCTGGCTGCGTCGCCGGATCCGCTTGGTCTACAACGGTGTTGCCGGGCCGGTGCATGCCGCGGCCCGTGGCGGCGAGCGACCCGATCCGGTCCGGATCGTGCTGGTCGGTCGACTGTCACCGCGCAAGGGCACCGACGTCGCGGTGCGCTCGATCGCCCGCTTGCGCGCCGATGGGCACGACGTGGTCCTCGAATTGCTGGGGTCCGCGTTCACCGGCTACGAGTGGTACGAGCGGCAACTGGAGGACCTCGTGCGGCGTCACGGCCTGGCCGGGATGGTCGCCATCCGCGGTTTCCGCGCGGACGTGTGGGATGCCTACCGGGACGCCGACATCGCGCTGGTCCCGTCGCGGTTCGAGCCTTTCGGCAACACCGCTGTGGAGGCGCAGCTGGCCGGAACCCCGGTGATCGTGACCGATGTGCAGGGCTTGCCCGAGACCGTCGCGCAGGGGCGCTACGGCCGCGTCGTGCCCGCCGACGACCCCGATGCGCTCGCCGAAGCGATCAGCGATGCGCTTGCCGAATGGCAAGGAACTCTCGACACCGCGGCGCAGGCTCGCGAGCACGCCCAGGAGTTGTTCTCACCCCAGCGCTACCGCGACGACATCGCCGCGATCGCAACCGATGTCGCCCGCTGCCGCTGAGGGAGCCGACGGCCGTCAGTACGCGCCCTGCTTGGTCAGCACCGCGCGCACGGTCTTCCAGAGGATCACGGCGTCCATCGCCAGCGACCAGTTCTCCACGTACCGCAGGTCGAGCCGGACGCTTTCGGCCCACGACAGGTCGCTGCGGCCACTGACCTGCCAGAGCCCGGTGAGCCCCGGCTTGACCAGCAAGCGGCGCCCCACCTCGTAGTCGTAGGTCTCGGTCTCCTCCGGCAGTGGCGGCCTCGGGCCGACCAGCGACATGTGCCCGGCGAGGACGTTGAACAGCTGCGGCAGCTCGTCGAGCGAGTACCGGCGCAGCAGTCCACCGACCTTGGTCACCCTCGGATCGCGGCGCAGTTTGAACAACGGCCCTTCCGCATCGTTGGCCGGGCGCAGCGCGGTTCGCATTGCGTCCGCGCCCACCACCATCGTGCGGAACTTCAGCATCGTGAACGTGGTGCCGCCTCGCCCGGTCCGGCGCTGCCGGTAGATCACCGGCCCACCATCGGACAACTTGACGGCCAGGGCGATCACCAGCATCGCCGGCCCGATCAGGCCCAGCAGGAGCAGCGCGCTCACCCGGTCGGCGAGAGCCTTCACGACCCGGCGCCCACCGGTGAAGGAGGGTTCGCTCACCTTCAGCATCGGCATCCCCAGCACCGACGACACGTGCAGCCGGGGACCGGCGATCTCCATCAGCACCGGGGCGACGACCATCTCGGCGGAGGTGTCCTCGATCTTCCACGCCAGTTCCTGCAGGCGACGTGGCGTCCAGTAGGAATCGGCGGTGATGGCGACCACCCGGTACCCGCCGCGCCGGACGTGCTCTGCGAGCTCGTCGACATCACCGATCACCGGAACGCCGTCCACCTCGCAGATCAGTCCCTCACCGGGCTCGGGACGAAGGCACAGCGCTTGGATCTGCCATCCGACATGCGGCTGCTGGCGGGTGCGGGCGATGAGGTCGCGCAGCGTGCGCGTACTGCCCGCCGCGATCACCGGTAGCAGGCACCTGCCGTCGCTGCGGGCGCTGTGCAAGTAGCGGCGCAGCACGTACCGCTGCGCCAGCACCAGAAGCGCAAGCGCTGGTAGGACACCGAGAACCCACGGCCGCACGTCCAACGGCGGCACCACAAGCCCCGCGACCGCCAGGACGACGCCGGCGGAGAAGATCCCTCGCCCCAGGCGCCGGTACTCCTCGTGCCCTTGCCCCAGGACCCTGACGTTCCAGGAACCGCCCAGGGCCCACAACACGGCCACCGCGGTGAGCAACGCCAGCACCGGCGGAGGCAGCACCGCGATGTCCAGCACTGCCACCCAGACCGCCCCGGCTGCCGAAGTCATCGCCGTTGCGATGGCGTCGCTGGCGATCACGGCGAGTCGGTATCGCCGTTCCCACACCATCGCGGGAAGTTCGGGGATCGGGTGGACCGGGGGCGCCGTCGCATTCAACCGCGGAGCCCGGACGAATCCGGCCGACCCCACCCCGTCCGGCAATGACATCGGTGCGCGCATCGGCTCCTGCATCGGACCCCTCTCCAGTTGGCAGAAACGTCCGCGCGGCGGAGGCGATCGGACGTCAGAGCTATCGGGGCCATCACGAATCCGTTACACGTTCCCCGACGAGAGGTGAACGGCCGTGCGGACTGGAAGAGCGTCGTGCTGCGGCTTCGTCGGACTCATCGACGACCCGCTCCGCGCTGGCGTGCCCATCGTCGCAGCCGCCCTGCCGGACCCGGATCCGCAATTTCCATTGAAATCGAACCTTCGATTTCAATGGAAATTGCGGCGGACGGAGCCCAGGCGGCGGCCGTCACTCCTACCGGGACCGTCACTCACATTGCCGCTCAAGACGAGCCTTGGGACGGGCCGTTCAGTCGGCGACGTGCCGGAGGAGGCGGTCGACGTAGGCCCGGTACTCCGGGATCAGCGTGCCGTCCGGGAACATCAGGCTGGTCACGTTGGCGCCTATGGACACCCCGATGATCTCCCCCGCCAGCGCGGTCACGGCCGGGTCGCCGGGAGCCTCGCCGCGTATCACGGTCGGGTGTATCGCGGGCGTATCGAAAATCGCATACGCCGCCGCAACAGTCGTGCCTCTTCAGTGAGGGCATGGACCACAGCGCATCCGCACACGGGTGGCGCATGGGTCGGTTCGTCGATCGGGGAGGACCGTGATCGTGGACTCGGATTCCGCACGTGGCATCGACCGGCGGCGGCTGCTCGGATGGGGCGGGTTGGCGGCCGGCGCGCCGCTGGTGGGCGCCGGGTTCGGCCACGCCGGCACCGCCTCCGCCGCACCGGAGCCATCGGGGCGCGACCGGATCCCGCCGGACACCCAGCCCGGCGGGGCCTACGACCGGTACGTGGCGGAACTGGCCGCGGAGGACAAGTTCTCCGGCGTGGTGCTGCTGTCGTACCGGGGCCGGACGGTGCTGTCGCGCAGCTACGGCATGGCCGACGAGGAGAAGGGGATCCGCAACCACGAGGGCGTCGCGGTCAATCTCTCCTCGGGCAGCCAGCCGTTCTTGTCGGTGGCCATCCTGCAGTTGGTGCAGCAGGGCAAGGTGGCGCTGTCGGACACGGTGGGCACCCACCTGACGGGCTTCGCCAGGGAGATCGCCGAGCAGGTGACCATCCACCACCTGCTCACCCCCCTCTCCGGGCTGGACGCCCCGATGCCGGACTGGCAACGCGTCTTCCACAGCAAGGAGGAGGTGCACGAGTACCACCAGCAGTGGACCCGGCAGGCGCAGCTGGTGGCCGTCCCCGGCTCGGGCGACAACGGCCACCGGCCCGGCGGCGGCGCCAGCCTGGCCATCGCCGCGCAGATCGTGGAGGCCGTGACCGGCACGACGTTCTGGGACTACGTGCACCAGCACGTCTTCGGGCGCTGCGGCATGACCGGTTCGGCTTTCTACACCAGGCAGCAGTGGCTCACCGACGAGCACATCGCGCACTCGTACATGCTCCAGGCGGACGGTAGCCGGGTGGACGCCGTTCACAACCTGGACAAGGGCACCCGGAACCCGGCCCGTGGCTTCATCGGCTACGCCTCGGGCGACGGCTTCGCCACCGCGCCGGACCTGGTTCGGTTCGCGAACGCGCTGCGCGACGGCACGGTGCTGGACCGACCCCACGCCGACTTGTTCGCCGGCCCCAAGCTCCCCGGCCACGGCCCCACGTCGTACGAGGCGTACACGATGCCGGTCTCGATCATCGGCGACCAGTGGGTGATCGGGCGCGGCGGCGGCACCGGCGGCAGCAGCGTCAACTGGAACATCTACCCGGACACCGGTTGGGTCGGCGTCGTCCTCAGCAACTACGACGAAGTGCCGGTACAAGACATCTGCCTGCAGGAGATCAAGGCCATCACCGGCGTGGCGATCGACCCACCTGGCGGCGGCTGACGCGCGGCCTTCGGCTGGGCCGGCGCCGACCGCTGTTGGGACATCGAAGGAACCGCGATCGGAGGAAACATGCTCAAGGGGTGGCTCTGGGTGAGCACGTTCACCGGCATAGCGGTCATCACGGTGGTCGCACTGCCGTTGGCAGCGCTGGCGGTGTGGGTTCTGGCCACCGTCAGAGCGCCGACCAGCCCGTCGAGGTGGCGGACGTCGCTGGCCGATGTCGGCATCGTCTACGGGACGGTGCCGTGGGTGTGGATGACCATGTTGCCGGGCAGCGGGGCCGGCGAAGTCCCCGGTCGGATGAGCCTGGTCCCGCTGCGGGATCTGCTCACGCCCCTCGACGGCGGCGGGGCGACGTTCCAGATCGTCGGCAACCTGCTGGTGTTCGCGGCGCTCGGGTTCTTCGCCCCGTTGCGGTTCGCGGCGCTGGCGTCAGTACCGCGGATCCTGGCGCTCGCGGCTGCCTGCTCGGTCCTGGTCGAGACCACGCAGTACGTCCTGCAGCTGGACCGGGTGTCCTCTGTGGACGACGTACTGCTCAACGCCGCCGGCGCCGGGCTGGCCGCGCTGGCGTCGCGCCGCTGGTGGCGAGCTACGGCCGCAGCGCCGTCAGACCGTCCTCGATCGGCGGCGGTACCGGGACGCTGAGCCGCCCGCGGCACGCCGGTCAGCGGCAGTCAGCCGCGAGACGGCTCCGGCGAGTTCGGCCTTCTGCTGTTCCACGCCATCGCGACGGTCACCGGTCGTCGGGCGGCGAGGCCCGCCGGTTTCCCGACGGGCCTCGATCTCCGCTGACCGCGGCCGCGATCAGCGAGCCGGCTTCACCGCCTTGGCGTAGCGGTTGATCGGCGGGAGCCAGCAGAACACGAGCGCCAGCAGGCAGCAGGGCCAAGCGGCCATGAGCGTCCCGCCGACCGTGTCCGATCCCATGGCCGAGGTGCCGATGGCGGCGAAGTGGACGATGAAGGCGAGCACCGAGAACACGGTGAGCAGCACCCGGGCCCAGATCGTACGGGCGAAGATCGTCCACACCAGCACCAGGACACCGAAGCCGATCTCGATGCTCGCCCAGGTCGCCATGGCGCCCTGGAACTCGGCGACGAAGCCGTCCCACTGGCCGGTGCTGCGCATCAGCTCGACGAACGCGTCGTCGCTGAGTCCCGCTTCGTCCAACAGGCCGGGCTCGATGCGGTCGATGTTGTTGACCAGCTCGTCCTCGGCCAGCTGGCGGCCACCGGCGAAGTTCAGGATCCCGGCGGCGATCGGCAGCAGTCCGGACAGCCCGGCGAAGATCTGCAGGATGAGCAGCGTCACCGGTCGCTTCGGCGCGTGCGCAGGCGCGGTGGTGGGGGCGTAGGTCATGGTCGGTGTGTCTCCTCTTGGGTGCAGTGCCGCGTGCCGCCCGGCGCGCCGGAGGAGTCGGTTCCAGCTTCCGGTGCGGCTGTTGTTCAGATGCGGCCCACCCGGTGGCGGTTCAGAGTTCCAGCCAACCGTTATCCCCTCGATACCAACGGCGGTCCCGGAACCCAGTTCCCGCAAGAAGAAATCCGCAGATCAGTTGCGCTGTCATCGAGATCAGCGCGGACCGTCCACAGTGGCGTCTGGTCGGGCTCGGCACAGGAAGCTCAGCCGGTGGCGTTGCAAGAACGCGCTGCCCCAACGTAATTCGGCGAGTCCCTCGGTTCGTCGCCGAAGAGGGCCTCGCCGAATCTCACGACTACTGCCGGGTCGTCACAGGCTGTACGTCCACAACTCGTACACGCCGTTGTTGTGCCGGCACTCGTGCGGCAGGTTCGGGCCCCCTCCGGTCATGTCTTCCCAGGCCTGCTCGCACTGGCCCTCGGTGTAGTACCAATGCCCCGTGTAGGTCCAGCCTTCCGCTGCTGCGGGCGTTGCGGTGGCCGCCAGCACACTGAGCCCGAGAACGGCGCCGATTGCGAACTTCTTCACCAGAATCCTCCCGTTGACCATCATGCAGTTGCGCTCCCGCCGGATCGAGACGCACGACGCGTCCTCATCGGCCGTCATCGTTCTTTCGCGGGCAAGCGGGAGTGCCGCACCAACCGTTGTGCCGACTGGGATTGATCGGTGCCGATGTCGATGACGCAGCAGCACCGGCTTCGACTCCCCCATGGCTTGACGGATGCGCAGGCCCGCACTGCCCGGCGACCGCAACTGACGGTGAAGATTTCACGTGCACCAGGGCGAAAGCCATTCGCAGCACGGAACGCTGCCCGAACATCCATCCTTCTTGCCCTGTCCGTACGGCCAACCACCGTCACACCTGCCCGGACCGGCCGACGCCCATGCGGACACACTCGGCGGCGACGGAGGACGGGCCCCGACCCGGACAGACGGCGGTGGCGGTACGCCAGTGAAAGCGCAGTGCCAGCAGGCGGACGGAGAGCGCAACGAGGACCGCGGCCCCGGCCCCACACTCCACAAGAGACCCACGAGTCCTACCAGGATGGCGTCACCTTCCTGGATCGGACCGTTCGAAGACAGCGCTCAGGACTGGGCCAACTGCGTGCCTGGCCGCGCAGTCGACAGCATGCTCAGGGCAGTGCGATGGGGAAAGCGCGTGCGGGTTCCTCCAAAAGTCCGAGCAGCGTGGTCAACGCTTCGACGTCGCCCTCGACGGTCACCTCGCCGGCCGCGATCGCGTCCGGGAAGGCCGTCCGGCCGGACATGATCCGGTCGAACACCGCGCGCTCGAGCCGCAGCACCGCGTTCGGCCGATCATCACCAGCGGCCTCTCCTCGCATCGGCGTGAGCACACCGTTGGCCAGCTGCAGCGTCCACACTTCCGCCGGTTCCGCGAACTCCCAACGCAGCTGCATGCGGTGCGCCGCAGCGGTAGGTCCGTCCAGACGCACCGCCCAGGACTGGAAGAGCTGTTCGATGGACAACGCCGGAACCATCGCCCGGCTGACCCCGCCCGTGGTGGTGCGCCGCTCCGCAGCGGGCTGGCGCAGCTCCCGCGCGCCGGAGAGGTAGAAGTTGCGCCACGTGCCGTTCTCCGCCCCGTACCCGAGCCGCTCGAATGTCGCGGCCTGCAACTCCCTGGCCTCGGCGTGGTCGGGTTCGGCGAACAGCACGTGATTCACCACCTCCGCGACCCACCTCAAGTCACCGGATTCGAAGGCTTCCCAGGCCTTCTCGACCACGCGGTCCGCGCCACCCATGAAATCCACGTACCGCTTCGCGGCTTCGACCGGCGGCAGCTGCCACAGATGGGCCGGATTGCCGTCGAACCATCCCATGTACCGCTGGTAGACGGCCTTGCTGTTGTGGCTGAGCGAACCGTAGTAGCCGCGCGCGTGCCAGGCACCGGCCAGCGACGGCGGGAATTCCTGCAGCTCTTCGGCGATTTCGGCACCGGTCAGCCCGCGGTTCATCAACCGCACGGTCTGGTCGTGCAGGTAGGCGTAGGCGTCGCGTTGTTCGGACAGAAACCTGGTCAGCTCCGCACGCCCCCAGGTCGGCCAGTGGTGCGAGCCCACCAGGACCTCCGCCCGGTCGGCGAAGAGCTGGATGGTCTCGGTCAGGTATCCCGCCCACGCACGTGCATCCCGAACTTCGGCGCCGCGCAGCGTCAACACGTTGTGCAATGTGTGGCTGGCGTTCTCGGCCACCAGCAGCACCCGCTGCTCGGGCAGCAGGAAGTTCATCTCGCTCGGCGCCTCGGTTCCCGGGGTGAGCTGGAAGACCATCCGAACCTCGTCGACCACCAGCTCCGCACCAGTCCGGTCGACCACCTCGGTCGGCGCGATCAGACCGACCCGACCGGTCGAAGTCCCCTGACCGAGACCGAAACCGATCGCCCCGTCCGGTCCCGCCACCAAGTGGCTGCCGTACATGTAGCGCGCCCGAGCCAGCATCGCCGGCCCGGCGAAGATGTTCTCGCTGACCGCGTGCTCCATGAAGCCCGCAGGCGCGATCACCGGAACCCTGCCCGCAGAGACATCAGCCTCGTCCACCACCCCACCCACCCCACCGAAGTGGTCGGTGTGGCTGTGCGTGTAGACCACACCGGTCACCGCCCGGTGGCCGCGATGCCCGCGGTAGAGCTCCAGACCAGCAGCCGCGCACTCCTCGCTGATCAGCGGATCGATGACCACGACCCCCTGCTCCCCCTCCACCAAGGTCATGTTGGAGACGTCGAAACCGCGGACCTGGTACACACCCGGCACCACTTCGAAGAGCCCATCCACCGCATTGAGCCGGCCCTGCCGCCACAGACTCGGATTCGCGGTCTCCGGGCAATCCGCCCCCAGGAACGACCACCGCTCGTTGTCCCACACCACGCGCCCCGCTGCGTCGCGGATGATCCCGGGCTCAAGACGCCCGACCAGACCCCGAACAGCATCGTGCATGTCGGCGGTGTCATCGCGGTCCAGCTCAGACTTCGAAGCCATGGCAGCTTTCCTCCAGCAGACGATGAGGATGTGGGCGCTAAAGCAGGGGGCGGGTGTCCTACCTCGGGCAACGCGACGAGACGGGAACGTTCAGGAGTCCGAGATCTGGTCCATCGCTCGTTGCCCCCTCCGGCGACGACACCAGGTCGACGGGCAGGTTCACCAGGACCCGGAAGTGCAGGACCCGCCCAGCGGTCCAGCCAGTGACCAGATCGGGGGACGAATCGAATCCTGATCTACTGTAATTTTTACGATCCAAACAGTAAGTTAGCTGCTTTAATTACACAAGACCCTGCGACAACGGGACCAAGACCGGAGAGCCGGGAGGACTGCATGGACAGCTCGATCACGCCGGAGCGAGGCACGCGCGAGCGGCTGATCATCGCTGCCGAGCGGCTCTTCGCACAGCGGGGCATCGGCGAGGTGTCACTGCGCGAAGTCGGCGCCGCCGCCGGCCAGCGCAACACCTCCGCCGCCCAGTACCACTTCGGCGACAAGGCCGCACTGATCGAAGCGATCTTCGACTACCGCATGAACAAGATCAACGAGCGACGCATGCACCACCTCGCCACACTGCACGTCGATGGGCGCAACAGCGAATTGCGCTCACTGCTGGAAGCCTTCGTGTTCCCTCTCGCCGCCAGCGTCGCCGAGCCCGAGAGCTACTACGCACGCTTCCTGGCGCAGTTCGCCGCCGACCCCCGTTGCCAGCCGTCATGGAACTGGGAGACCGCGACAAGCCTGCGACTGGTGTGGAGCGGATTGCGCCGCTGCCTGTCGCACCTGCCGGAGTCGACCGTGCAGGCCCGCCTGCGCATGCTCCAACACCTCGTGCTGCACACCATCGCCGACCACGAACGCGCCGGAGAGCCCAGCGGCGACGATCACCACGAACAGTGGGCGACCGGACTGGTCGACGCCGCCGAGGGCCTGCTCACCGCCAGGACCACCACGTAGCGGATCGCCTTCGATACCGGCGTTTCCTTCCTCCTCGGCGCTCGAACGCGACCCCGTTCCGCACCCGCGAAACCCATCCTCCCAAGATTGCCGAAAGTCGAGACGGCGCCCGTCGGGACGATCACCCGAGATCCACATCGTGAACGCCCCTTCGTCACACCGACCGCGACGTTTCACTCAAGGCCGTTCCAAATCCCGGCCGGCCAACGCGAAACGAGGAGTTGACACGTCCATTGTGGTCGGGCACGACGCCGGGAGTGCGCACTCGCGGACCGCATGAGAGCTCCGCGCGCACGGAGCCGGCGTTTTGTGATTTTTAATACGGTTTCCGCGGATACCTTTCACGCTGCGGTGAAAGGATTGTCGAGCCCTGTTCCGGTGGTAGAGGCTTCCTGCCGCTGACCCGACCGACGGCCGGAAAGGGGACTTCGCCAAACGTGTTGCCTTCCGAAGACTTACTCGAAAGCACTGCCCTCGACGCCACCGCCGCGGCACCCGGGTCGCTCGATTCGTTCCCGGTCAAGGTCCTGTTCGAGGCGGTCGAGCGCGAGCAGGCCCGGCGCGGAAACCTCTGATCGGCCTCGGCGGGAGGGCCCGTACCCGATGACATCGAACCCACTTGAGACCGCGCCGCGTCCGCTGCTGGCGTTCGTGCGCCTGGGGCGCCCGAAGTTCCTCTTCCAGAGCATGCTGGTGGTCGCCGCTGGCGTCACGATCGCCGTTCACAGCGGCCACCAGGCGAGCCTCGGCTGGTACCTGGTGACCCTGCTGTTCGCGTGGTGCACGCACCTGATGACGCACTACTGCAACGAGTACTTCGACCTGGAGGCCGACCGCGCCAACGCCGCACCCACGTCCTGGACCGGCGGCAGCCGGATCCTGGTCGGCGGACACCTGCGGCCCGAGGTGAGCCTCGGTGCGGCGTTCGTGCTGCTGTTCGTCGGGGTGCTGCTGCTCGCGCTGCTGCCGAGCCTGGAGACCCGGCTGGTGGCAACGACGATCATCGCGCTGGCCTGGCTCTACACCGCTCCCCCGCTGCGGCTGAACTACCACGGCCTGGGCGAGGTCAGCTGCGCGCTGGTGCTGTACGGGCTGGGACCGCTGCTGGCGTGCGTCGTGCAGGCCGGGACGATCGACACCGCCGGGCTGGGCTACGTCGGCGTGCTGTTCGTGTTCCAGTTCCTGCGGATGGCCATCATGAACCTCTCCGACATCGAAGGGGACCGGGCCACCGGCAAGCGCACCCTCGCGGTGCTGCTCGGCGCGGCCGGGCTGGTCCGGCTGTTCGCGGTCGGCCAGCTCGTCGGGTACGCGGCGATCGCGCTGCTGCTGGTCACCGGCGTGATCCCGGTGTCGGCGGGGCTGTTGATGCTGGCCACCGCTCCGGTGCCGATCTGGGTGACCCGGCAGCTGACCACGGGTGCGCTCGCCGAGCCGCGGCGGGCCAACGCGGTGACGTTCTGGGCGTCGATGCACATGCCGCTGACCTCCTCGTCGATCATCGTCGGTCTCCTCGTGGACCTGGGGGTCCACGGTGGACGGCTGTGGCAGCCGTGGCTGGCGGTGGTCGGCGCGACCTTCCTGATCTTCGGCGCCTGGCTGGTCCGCGCAGCGCAGACCAACCGCGCCAGCACGCCGAGTCCAGCTGGGTGAGACCCCACCCGAACCTGCCCAACCACGAGGAGCGAGGTCGACCATGACGACGTCTCCGGTCACCGCCGATCACGACCTGATCGCGAGCGCGACCAACCGGGCACGCGGACTCACCGAACCGCTGCTGCGCAACATCATCGAAGCGCTGGACCCGTCGCTGGCCGCGATCGGGTCCTACCACTTCGGCTGGCAGGCCGACGAGCCCTACACCGCGGGCAAGGCGATCCGGCCGACCATGGCGATCCTCGCCGCGGAGGCCGTCGGCGCCCCGCCTTCGGCCGCGCTGCCGGCCGCGGCCGCCGCCGAGCTGGTGCACAACTTCAGCCTGATCCACGACGACATCATCGACGGCGATGAGCAGCGGCGCGGCCGGCCTTCGGTGTGGAAGGCCCACGGCGTGCCGGCGGCGATCCTGATCGGCGACGCGCTGCACGCCGCCGCGTTCGAGCTACTGCTCGGCACCGGCCAGCCGAACGCGGCGGCGGTCGCGGAGCGGCTCGCGGTCGCGATGCGCGAGATCGTGATCGGGCAGGTGCAGGACATCGAGTTCGCCGGCCGCCCCTGGTCGGGCCCGCAGGCGGTGCTGCTCGACGAGTACCAGGCGATGGCCGAGGCGAAGACCGGCGCGTTGCTGGCCTTCGCCGCCGCGGGCGGCGCGCAACTCGCCGAGGCTCCGCCCAGCGCCGTGCGGACCTTCGACGTCCTCGGCCGCCACCTCGGCTTGGCCTTCCAATGCACCGACGACGTGCTGGGCATCTGGGGTGATCCGGCGGTCACCGGGAAGCCGGTCTTCGGAGACCTGCGCGAGGGCAAGAAGACCTTGCCGGTCATCGCCGCGCTGACCACCGACACGCCCGCTGGAGCGCGGCTGGCGCCGCTGCTCACCGAGGGCCTGCGCGACGACGCCGGGCTCCGGCTGGCCGCCGAGCTCGTCGAAGAGGCCGGTGGCCGGAAGTTCGCCGAGCAGGAGGCGGCGAGGCACCTCACCGGGGTTGGCGAGTGCCTGGACTCGCTGGACATGCCCGACACCGTCCGAAAGTCCTTCGAGGCACTGGCGAACACGCTGATCGGAAGGACGCGGTGACCAGAGAACTATCCACAACGGACCGGGTGGAACAGGCGATCCACGCCGCCGAACAGGTTCTGCTCGGCGCGGCGGGCATCGGCTCCTGGCCGAATCCGCGCCGCGCTGCGGTCTCCGGTGCCGCCGGCGCGGTCCTGGCCCTGCACTTCGCCGACGCCGATCGGTCGGCGGAGCTGATCGCCGACGGCGTCTCGTGGCTGCTGCGGGTGCAGAACCCCGACGGCGGCTGGGGCACCCTCGAAGGCTTCCCCAGCGACTTCGTCGCGACCGCGATGGCCACGGCGGCGTTGCACCTGGCGGCGGGGCCGGACGGCGCGGACAGCGTCTCCCGCGCACGCGACTGGATCGACAGGCGGGGCGGCGTGGCGGGACTCGACGACCCGATGATGGGCCAGCTGTGCGGCCTGGTGCTGTCCATCGCCGGCCTGCAGGACGCGAACCGGTTGCGACGGGTTCCGATCGAGCTGATCCTGCTGCCCGCCGCGCTGCGCAGGCGGCTGCTGTCCTACCTGACCCCGCCGTTCCTGGCCCTGTCGTTCATGCAATCCCGGCAGCGCAAGCACAATCCGCTGACCCGGGCCGTCGACCGGCTCGCCCGACCGGTCGCGGCACGACTGCTGGAGGCGTTCGACCAGCAGGAAGGCCGCGTCGGTTCCTATGGCGGTGATCCATGGCTCACCGGCCTGGTGTGCACGGCGCTGACCCGGGCCGGCGCCGCCCCGGAGCCGGCCCGGCGTTCGGTGGAGTACCTGCGGATGACGGCACAGCCCGGCGGTTCCTGGCACCTGATCCACGGCGTCGAGGCCGAACGGGTGGAAGTCACCGGCATGGCCTTCAGCGTCCACGGGCTGGCGCAGGCGGGCCACTCCGCCGATCCGCGGCTGCTCCGGGCCCGCAGTTGGCTGGCCGGGTGCCAGCAGCTCGAACCGTCCGAGGTGTACGCGAGCCCGGCGGGCGCGTGGGCCTGGACCGGCCGCAAGGGCTGGCCGAACGCACTGGAAACCGTTCTGGTGCTGCGGATCCTGGTGGCCGGCGCAGAACTCGATCCGGACACCGAGCGGATCATGCGGCGCGGCATCGCGTGGCTGATCGCGCAGCAGGACAAGCGTGGCTCGTGGAGCACTTTCGTGCGGAACACCCTGGTGCCGCTGGACGGTCCGTGCCCGTTCATCACCGCGCTGGCGATCGAGATCCTGCACGGCGTCGGCGTCGCCACTTCGGACCCGCCGATCCGCCGCGCCCTGCGCTGGCTGAAGCGGCACCAGGCGCCTGACGGGTCGTTCGAGGCCAGGTGGCATCGCGGCGGCGTGCCCGCCACCGCCGCCGTGGTGCACGCGCTGACCGAGCTCGGCATGCGCGGGCATCCGGTCGCGACCAAGGCCCGGGACTGGCTGCTGGCCGCGCAGCTCGACGACGGTTCGTGGACCACCGGGCGCGGTGATCAGGACGGCACCCCGGACGAGACCGGGCACGCGACCCGCGCGCTGGTGGCCTGCGGCGAGCGCGAAGCGGCGCGGCGCGGCGCCGAGTGGCTGGTCGCCGCCCAGCAGCCGGACGGCCGGTGGGAGCCGGGCCAGACCTGCATCTACATCCGGGACTACGTGCACTACTCGGATCCGCTGATCGCGCAGGGGTTGGCGATCGGTGCGCTCGCGGCGTATCGGGAGGTGAGCAATGGCTGAGTCCTACGACGTCGTGGTCGCCGGGGCCGGTGTCGGCGGCCTGGCGGCCGCGCACGCGCTCGGCGCGCGGGGCTTGCGGGTGCTGTTGTCGGAGAAGCAGCGGCAGCCGGTGGCGATCCCCAAAGGCGAAGTGCTGCAACCGAGTTCGATCCGCATCCTGCGGGAATGGGGCGTGCTGCCCGAGTTGCGGGACCGCGGCGCGGTGCAGTTGGACCGGCTGGTGATCCGCGAAGCCGACGGCCGCGAGGTGATGGTCTTCGACTACGCCGCGCTCGCCGGTCAAGGCCACCACCTGCTCAGCCACGACTACCCGGAAATTCTCGGCGTGCTCGCGGACGGCCTCGCCGACGACGTCGAGTGGCGGCGCGGTGCGCTGGTCAAGGACCTGAGCCGGGATGCGAGCGGGCGGGTGGACGGGGTCGTGGTCGCCGAAGGCGACCGGACCTACGAGGTGCGCGCACCGCTGGTCGTCGCCGCCGACGGCCTGTCCTCCCGGCTGCGCAAGCTGGCCGGGATCACCACCGACCCCGTCGAATACGCCCACCGGTTGGCGTCCTTCGAGCTCTCCGGCGGACCGGAGCTGCCCAGCGAGGTGTCCGCCTACCTCACCGACCGCGGCCTGCGGCTGCTCTACCCGTTGCCCGGCAACCGGATTCGGCTCTACGTGCAGGTGGGTGCGGACGAACTGCGCGGCATCAAGAAGGACGAGCTGACTGCGTGGTGCGACGGGCTGGCGGCCGATGCGCCGTCGCTCCGGCCGCTGCTCGAAACGTTGCGGGCGAGTCTCGACACCCGGCAGTTGCTGAAGCTGTGGCGGTTCACGGCATCCAGGATGTCGGTGCCCGGACTGGCCATGGTCGGCGAGTCGGCGCACGCCGTGCACCCGATGGCCGCGCAGGGCATGAACACCGCCATAGCCGACGCGCACGCCCTGGCCGGGCTGGTCGGCGACGGCCCGCTGCAGAAGTCCGCGGTGGACACGGCGTTGGCGAGCTACCAGAAGGCGCGCGCCGGTTGGGTCCGCCACATCGACCGGATGAGCCACGATGCGACCCGGATGATCACCGACACGTCGTGGGCGGGCAAGGTGATCGGCCGCCGGATGCTGCGCCACACCAGCCGGAACAGCCGCTTGCGCTACGTGGCGACCTACAACATGGCCGGGCTGGGCATCCGCCCGTTCACCGTGCTGGACCGCATGCACCAGCTCGGGCTGCCAGATCCGCGAGCGGGAAGGACCCCGGCTTGGGCGTGAACGGACGAGCAGTGGTGCTGGGCGGTGGCCTGGCTGGTGTGCTGGCGGCGTCCGTGCTCGCCCGGCACCTGGATTCGGTCGTCGTGGTCGAGCGCGACCGGTACCCCGACGGCCCGGTCGTCCGCAAGGGCGTTCCGCAGGCGCAGCACGGGCATCTGCTGCTGACCGGCGGGGTCCGGCGGCTGGACGCGCTGCTGCCCGGCGTCGTCGACGAGCTGTTCGGGCACGGCGCGCGCCGGCTCGGGCTGCCCCGCGACGTGGTGTCGCTGACCGCGCAGGGCTGGATGCCGCGGTTCCGCGAGACGCGCTTCGCGCTGTCCTGCAGCAGGGCCCTGCTGGACTGGGTCGTCCGCAAGCGGGTGCTCGGCGACGGCCGGATCCGGGTGGAGGAGGACACCACCGCGTTGCGGCTGTGCGGCGACGGTGCGCGGGTGGCCGGGGTGCTGGTGCGGGACCGGGCGTCCGGGCAGCCGCGGCTGCTCGAAGCGGACCTCGTCGTCGACGCGACCGGGCGCGGTTCGAAGGCCCCGGAGTGGCTGCGGCTGCTGGGACTACCGGAGGTGCGCGAGGAGCTGGTCGATCCCGGACTCGCCTACGCCACCCGCCTCTACCGCGTGCCGCCCGGTGCACCCGCGGACTTCCCCAACGTCTCGATCCAGGCCGAACCCGGCAACGGTCGTCCCGGCCGGGCTGGGGTGATCTTCCCCATCGAGGGCGACCAGTGGTTGGTGACCCTTTCCGGCACCAGGGGCGCGGAACCTCCGGTGGACGACGCGGGTTTCGAGCGGTTCGCCCGGGCGTTGCCGCACCGGGTCATCAGCGAGCTCATCGCCGCCGCCGAGCCGCTTGGCCGCGCCCGCGGTTACCGCAACAACGCCAACCGCCGTCGCCGCTTCGACCGGCTCCGCCGGTGGCCGGACGGCTTCCTGGTGATCGGCGACGCGGTGGCGACGACGAACCCGACCTACGGGCACGGCATGTCGGTGGCGGCCGGCGAAGCCGTTGCCCTGCACCGGGGGCTGCACCGACATCGGCTGCGCCCGGGGAGCTGCCGCCGCATCCAGCGCGAGATCGCCGCCGCCGCGCAGGCGTCCTGGATGATGGCGACCAGCCAGGACCGGCTCTACCCGGACGTGGTCGGCGGCGGGCCCAGCCGCGCCTTGTTCGTGCAGAAACGGCTGACCGACCGCCTGCAACGGGTCGCCGCCGAGGACCCGGCCGTCTTCGACGCGCTGTTGCAGGGCCACACGCTCTCCGGAGTGCCGTCTCCGCTGGTCATCCCCCGGGTAGTCCGGGGCTTGCTCCGCGGCGGCGCCCGCCCGGACCACGGCGACCCGCCGTTCACCCCTGCCGAACGAGCCGTGTTGGCACCGCAGGACCCGCCCGAAGGAGGCAAGGCTTGACCGATCAGATGGCGTTCACCGAGGACGAAGTCGCGCAGTTCTACGACGGCCTGGAGAAGTTCCTCTCCTCCTGGCTCGGCGAGAGCATCCACTACGGCTACTGGCCCGGCGGTGCCGGTGGCTCGTTCACCGAGGCCCAGGACCGGCTGACCCACCTCCTCGGCGACCGCCTCGCGCTGCGCCCCGAACACCGGCTGCTCGACGTCGGCTGCGGAACCGGCCGCCCCGCCACGCTGCTCGCCCAGTCCTCGGGTTGCGCGATCACCGGGATCACCATCAGCCAACGGCAGGTCGAGACCGCGCGGGAGCGCACGGCCGGGATCGCGGGCAAGGTCGGCTTCGAGCTCGTCAACGCGATGGAAATGCCTTATGCCGACGGCGAATTCGACGCCGCGATGGCGCTGGAATCGCTGCTGCACATGCCCGACCTGAAGCGTGCCCTGGCCGAGGTGCGGCGCGTGCTGCGACCGGGTGGGCGCTTCGTCGTCGCCGACTTCTTCGAGGTGTCGAAGGCGTCGGCGCCACCGGGCGGCCTCCCGTTCAACCCACCGCCGCCGCTGGACGAGCTGACCGACCGGATCCGGACTGCGGGATTCGAGGTGATCGACGTCCTCGACATCACCGAAGCCACCCGGCCGACCTACGCGGAGCTGCTCGCCGCGGTGCGCGCGCAGCGATCCACATTGGACTCCATCCGGGACGCCCGGATCGCGGAGCAGGTCCAGCGGGCCATCCCGCTGATCGTCGAACACGCCCAAGAGCACACCGGCTACGCGGTTCTCACCCTCCGCAGAAGCTGAAAACACCACTGCCTCAGCGGGGCCAAGGAATGAGCGTTTTTCATCCTGATCGGCCCGCAGCCGCGGGTCGCAAAGCTGCACGTCGATGGGCTGTCGCATGCGCCGCAGGCGCATAGCCCACCCTCGCAACCGGCACCGCCGCGGGTTCACGGTGCCCACCCCTCCGGGGTTCCCTCGGCGAGGACGGCCCTGACGCCGTGTATTGGGCATACATAAGTCAGGGCATCCACAGTCCAGGGAGCCTCTGTAACTCCCGCAGGGGGGCCGCTACCCGCACCGCCACGCAAAACGAGGTTGGAAAAACCTCAAATTGGAAGGAAGAACCGACTTGACCGACCAGAGCACGTTCACCGCGGACGAAGTCGCGATGTTCTACGACCAGCTGGAGGAGTTCTTCTCCGCCGTGCTCGGTGAGAGCATCCACTACGGGTACTGGCCCGATGGCATCGATTCGCCATCGCTGACCGACGCCCAGGACCGGTTGACCGCGCTGCTCGGGGAGAAGCTGGCGCTCGGCCCCGAGCACCGGCTGCTCGACGTCGGCTGCGGGACCGGCCGCCCCGCCACGCTGCTCGCGGAAGCCCTCGGCTGCGGCATCACCGGCATCACCATCGCCGAGCGCCAGATCGAGGCGGCCGACCAGCGCGCCGCTGCCGCCGGGGTCGCCGACCGGGTGCGTTTCCAGTTCGCCGACGCAATGAGTATGCCGTTCGCCGACGACGAGTTCGACGCCGTCCTGGCCCTGGAATCCCTGCTGCACATGCCGGACAAGAAGCGCGCCTTGGCCGAGGAGCACCGGGTGTTGCGGCCCGGCGGGATCCTGGTCATCGCCGACTTCTTCGAGACCAAGCCGCTGCCGCCAGGCACGGTGCCGGACGCGGCGGTCGACGTGCTGCCCAACCACGTGCCACCGCCCCTGGACGAGATGACCGGCCTGGTGCGCGAGGCCGGGTTCGAGGTGACCGAGGTCCTCGACATCACCGAGCAGACCCGGCGCTCCGGCGAGGCGATCCTGGCCGCGATCGGCTCCTACCGGCCCGCGGTGGATTCGGTGCAAGGCGAGCGGATCGCCGAGCAGGTCCAGCAGGCGATACCGCTGATCGTCGAACACGCCCAAGAGCACACCGGCTACGTCGTGCTCACCGCGCGCAAGGCGGTGTCGGCATGACCGCGGCCGAGCAGCGGTTCTGCCCGTTCGACGTGGGCGAGGAGTTCCGGCGGCTCCGGGAGGACGATCCGGTCTCCCGCATCGAGCTGCCCAGCGGAACACCGGCGTGGTTCGTCGCCCGGCACGCCGATGCCCGCCACGTCCTCACCGACGAGCGGCTCAGCAGCGTCGACGCGTCCCGGCTGATGCGGCCGGGCGCGGGCGACGACCAGGTCGCGCCGCCCGGCCCCGGGGTGCTGCTGTTCTACGACCCGCCGGAGCACACCCGGCTCCGGCGCATGCTGGCAGGGAACTTCACCGTTCGGCGGATGAACCAGCTGCGGCCGATGGTGGAGTCGATCGTCGCCGCCCAGCTCGACGAGATGGCGCGAGCTGGCTCGCCGACCGACTTCGTGCGCTCGTTCGCGCTACCGGTGCCTTCCCTGGTGGTCTGCGAACTCCTCGGCGTGCCGTACGCGGACCGCGCCGAGTTCCAGCGGCGCACCGCCGCGCAGGTGGACCTGGCAATGGGCGAGGAACACGCCGCCGCGTTGTGGGCCGAGTCGACCGAGTACATGGCGCGGCTCGTCGTCGACAAGCGCGCCCATCCCACCGACGACCTGCTCGGGCGGCTCGTCGCCGAGCACGGCGAGGAGCTCTCCGATACCGAGCTCGCCGGTATCGGCGTCTTCCTGCTCGGCGCGGGCTACGAAACCACGGCCAACATGCTCGGGCTGGGCACGTTGCTGCTCCTGCGCCATCCGGAACAGCTCGCCCGGCTGCGCGACGCCACGGGCGACGGGACCGCGGTCGACCGCGCGGTGGAAGAACTGCTGCGGATCCTGACGGTCGTCAACAACGCGGCGATGCGGCAGGCGAAGGAAGACACCACCGTTGGTGGGCAGCTCATCCGCGCTGGGGAGTTCGTGCTCGTCTCGCTGGGCTCGGCCAACCGGGACGACGCGGCTCACGAGCGCTCCGACGAGTTCGACATCGGGCGCGTTCCCGGCGCGCACATGGCTTTCGGCCACGGCATCCACCACTGTCTCGGCGCGCCGCTGGCGAGGCTGGAGATGCAGATCGCCTTCCCGGCGCTGCTGAAGCGGTTCCCCGCGCTGCGGTTGGACGTGCCGTTCGACGAGATCGAGTACCTGCCGCGGTCCCTGGTGCACGGCGTGCGCGCCCTGCCGGTGGCGTGGTGAAACGGGAGGCGCGATGACCGACGTCCAGCACGAGGCCCCTGCGTTCCCGATGGCCCGGCCACCGGGCTGCCCGCTGGACCCACCCGCGGAGTACGGGCGGATGCGGGCCGAGGCCCCGGTGGCCCCGGCGGTCCTGCCCGACGGCAGCCGGACCTGGTTGATCAGCCGGTACGCCGACGTGCGCGCGGTGCTGCGCGACCCGCGGGTCAGCGCCGACCTGCGGAAACCCGGCTTCCCGATCATCTCCGCGGCCGAGCGCACCCTGGTCGACGTCGGCTTCCACCCCGGGTTCATCCGGACCGACCCGCCCGAGCACGGGCAGCTCCGCCGGATGGTTTCGGCGGACTTCACCATCAGGCGCGTGAAGGCGTTGCGACCGGCCATCCAACGGCTGGTCGACGAGCGCGTGGACCGCATCATCGACGGCCCGAAGCCGGTGGACCTGGTCGCGGAGCTGGCGCTGCCGGTGCCGAGCACGGTGATCTGCTGGCTGCTCGGGGTGCCCGTCGCCGACATCGGCAAGTTCAACGAGTGGACCCGAGCCGTGGTCGACGCCGACACGACCCCCGAGCAGACCCAGGAGGCCAACGCGGCGATCCTGGGCTACTTCGACGAGCTGATCGCGATCAAGCAGCGGGAACCGGCCGACGACATCGTCTCCCGGCTCGTCCGGCAGCACGAGGCCGGCAAGCTCACCCGGCCCGACGTGCTCACCACCTCGATGCTGCTGCTGGTGGCGGGGCACGAGACCACCGCCAACATGATCTCGCTCGGTGCCCTCACCCTCCTGCAGCACCCGGAGCAGGCCGCCGCGCTGCGCGAGAACGCAGGTCTCGCCTCCCGCGCGGTCGAGGAACTGCTGCGCTACCTGTCGATCTCGGAGTTCGCCACCACCCGTGTCGCCACCGAAGACCTGGAAGTGGGCGGCCGGCTCATCCGCGCCGGTGACGGGATCGTGGCCCTGACGCCGTCGGCCAACCGGGACGCGACGGCCTTCCCCGATCCGGACACAGTGGACATCCGCCGGAAGTCCAGGCAGCACGTCGCCTTCGGCTTCGGACCGCACCAGTGCGTGGGCCAGTCGCTGGCCCGGGCCGAACTGCAGATCGTCTTCCCCACGCTGCTGCGGCGAATTCCGGGCCTGCGGCTGGCCGTTCCCGCCGAGGAACTCCGCTACAAGCTCAACGAAGGCATCTTCGGCGTGCTGTCGCTCCCGGTGGACTGGGACTGAGCCCGCCAAGGCCCGAGCTTCGGCCCGCGTCGTCACCACGCCATCCATCGTCGACGGGTCTGCGGCTCTGCCGGCCATTCTGTTGCGGAGGAGAGCATCACCAACAAAGAGAACGGCCCGCCGCAAGAAGGTCCAGGCCGAACGCGAACGGGGCAGTTTGGACACCGCGCGCACGATGTCCGCACTGCCCCGCCTAGTCGTCAGGACCAGAAGAAGCCGGGCCCTTCGACGGTGGTGACGGTCACCCCTTCGCGCGGGTCGTACGTGCCGCCTCCCATGGTCTCATCGTTGCTCGCGATGCGGATCTCGTACCGCTCCGTGCCGCTGATGCCGAGCGTGATGCACTGCCCGTCGGGAACGATCACAGTGGACGAGTTCGAATCCGGGAAGGCGGCGTAGGAGTCGTAGCCTCCCTTGGAGCACAAGGTGAACTGGCCCGGGGTGGCGGCTGCGGCGGTGCCGGCCGTCGCCGTGACCAGCGCCGCACCCAGGGTTGCGACCAGCACGAGACCGCGGCCGGCCCGACGCTTGGTTGACTGCTTCATCATTGGTGAATCCCTTCATCGGATGTCGATCGCACCACCGATTCAACCGAGAACTTCCACCGCGAAAGGGAAACTGCCGCCATGCGGCGACGTTCGGGCATGTGCGGCTGCCCGAACGTCCCCCTTCGCCCGCGACTTCAGCCACTGCGCCCACACCGCCACCAACGCTCCCCGGAATTCCGATGAGGTTTTTCCAACCTCGTTTTGCGTGGCGGTGCGGGTAGCGGAACCTCAAAGGCTCCCTGGTCTGTGGGTGCCCCTCCTGATGTATGTCCAATACACGGCGTCAGGGCCGTCCTCGCCAGGAAGCCTCTGAGAACCCGCGGCGGTGCCAGTGTCGTAGGTGGGCTATGCGCCTGCGGCGCATGCGACACCCATCGACGTGCACCTTTGCGGCCCGCGGCTGCGGGCCGACCAGGATGAAAAACGCTCAATGAAACGTCGCCGCCGCGCCCCGGGCCAGATCTTCACCAGAGCCCGCATTCCGCCGCCGTTGGCACACAGACCTGCACCTGCGCACACCTTGGTGGGCGTTCGAAGAACGCGGGCGGCCGGACTTCGGCTCCGGCAGGCAGATCAGTGGTCCGGTGCTTCGCAGGTATGCTTCAGGGCGGCGGCCTCTGCCTCGACGAACCGGCGGATGCGGCCCGCCATCACCGGCGCCAGCAGCACGGCGAAACCGCCGGTGAAGTCGATCCGCAACCGCACTTCGCTGCCCACGTCCGTGGCCTCGATCCGGTGCGTGGCGACCATCCGGCTGCCCCCGAATCGGGTCGCCCAGACGAACGAAGTGCCCGGTTCGACCTCGACCACGGCCCAGACGGCGGCGGCGACCCCCGGCTGCTTGACCAGGAACCGGTGGCCGACCCGCAGTTCACCGTCCAGCGCCGCGATCGAGGTCGCGGTGGGTGTCCACTCGGGCCAGTTCAGCACGTCCGCCAGCACCGCCCACACCTCGGCCGGAGATGCGGCGATCGCCACGGTGGTCTCGTGTCGCATCGCGTGCACCATACCGCCGAACGACCGAGTTCCGGCCGACTTGGCGAAACCTCGCCGCGGGAACAGGACGAGCCGATCGCAGCTCTCGGCCATCCATGCGACTCGCGATCACTGCTCGTCCAACGCGTTGATCGAATAAAAGGACACCAAGATCCCGGTGCTGACCCCCGCGCCGGCTACCGCCTCGAACTGACCGTCAGCACCGGTCTGCCGCTGCGTGATCAACCATTCGTCGCAGCGAGAGACACGGATCGTGAAATAGCTCTGGGCTGAACGCGGGTTCTCGACCACTGGGGAGTGAAGGTGGCCCGATCCGGTCGCCAGTGGTTCCGCGGCTGTGGGATACAGGAGTTGTCCCCTTCGCCAACGTTCGAGAGGTCAGGGTGCGCGAGTTGCCCACATCCTCCCCATGGCAAGCCGGTCTTCCACCGTCGCCGCGCACGGCAAGAACCAATCCTTTGTGGATGATCGCATTGACCGTGCTGCGCTCCTGACCCGATTTCCACCCCGGCGGGGATCTTCCCAGAACAGACGGGTTCGCCGCCGTTCGCGCCGCGCGCGGGCGGCGTGGTCCCGCGCGTGTGACACGAGGAGTCCGATGCTCACTGATACCGCCACGACGTCCGGCGACGCCGCGCTGAAGCAGAAGGTGTCGTCGCTCATGAGCACCCTGAAATCCGACCTGTGCGACCTGGTCAGGATCAGGTCCACGGCAGACGGCGCCACCGCGGAAGCGGCCCACAAGGTCGTGTCGCTGCTGAAGGGGGCCGGGGTCGGCAACGCCACGACCGTTGACCTCGGGCCCGGCAAGGCGCCACTGGTGCACGGCAGCGTCACCGGCCGGACGGGCAAGCCGACGGTCCTGCTCTACGCGCACTACGACGTGCAACCGGCCGGGTCATGGGCCGAGACGGAAGCCTTCACGCCCACGGAGGTGAACGACCGCTTGCACGGGCGTGGCGCGGCCGACGACAAGTCCGGGATCATGATGCACGTCGGCGCGCTGCGGGCATTCGACAACAACCCGCCGGTGAACCTGGAGATCCTCATCGAGGGCGAGGAGGAGAGCGGCACCGGCTCGCTGGAGGAGTACCTCGCGAAGCCGGAGAACAAGGACAGGTTCAAGGCCGACGCCTACGTCGTCGCCGACACCGGTGGTATCGCGGTCGGGCGCCCGGCGCTGACCGCCACGCTGCGCGGGATCGCCCAGGCCGACGTCACGGTGCGGACGCTCAACGCGCCCGTGCACTCGGGGATGTACGGCGGTCCGGCCCCGGACGCGTTCATGGCGTTGACCCGCATCCTGGCGACGCTGCACGACGACAAGGGAGACGTGGCGGTCGAAGGACTGCTCAGCAAGCCGTGGACCGGTGCCGGCTATCCCGACGAGACGACCTACCGGCAGAACGCGGGTGTGCGCAGCGACGTACCGCTGATCGGCACCGGGTCCGTGGCGCAACGGCTCTACTTCAAACCGTCGATCAACGTGACCGGGCTCGACGGGGCTCCGCCACCCGTGCACCGGTCTCTCAACGCGCTGCAGCCCGAGGCCACCGCCCGCGTGAGCATCCGGCTGACGCCGGGGCAGAAGCCCACCGACGCGGTCGCGGCGCTGCGCAGGCACATCGACCAGCACCGCCCGTGGTCCCTGCCGGTCGAGGTGACCTACGCCGGCGGCGGCGAGGGCTTCGAAGCCCGGACCGGCTCGACCACCTTCGCCAAGGCCCAGGCGGCGCTGCAGGAGGCGTACGGGCAGGCCCCCACCACGCTCGGCCAAGGCGGCTCGATCCCGCTCGTCAACCTGCTCCAGGCCCGCAAACCTGACGCGCCGGTGCTGCTCTGGGGCTGCGAGGAGCCCGCTGCCCGCATCCACGCGCCCGGCGAGAGCGTCCACCTCGGCGAACTGCAGCGGATGACGCTCGCCCAGGCCCTGTTCCTCAAAGCCCTGTCCCAGCAGTGATCACGTGGAGGATGAGATGACCGAGCAGAAACCACCCGAACTGGACGACAAGTCGTTCGAGCTGACCAGCAAGGGGCTCAGCGACGAAGAGCGCAAGGCCCGGCTCGGGGAGCTGAAGAACTATCTGGACTACTACCAGGAGCGCTTCCTCGGCTACCAGGTGAACCAGGACCTGCACTCGGTCCGGGAGGACCTGTCGCACTTCCTCGGCGTGCACACCAACAACATCGGCGACCCCTACGTCGACTCCAACCTCGCCACGCACACCAAGCCGCTGGAGAAGGCGGTGCTCAAGCGGTACGCGGAGCTGTGGGGCATCAGCCCGTACGACCGGTCCAGCAGCGAGAATGCGTGGAAGAGCGCGTGGGGCTACGTGCTGTCCATGGGCAGTTCCGAGGGCAACGTCTACGGGCTGCTCAACGCCCGGGACTACCTGTCCGGCAAGATCCTGCTCGCCAACCCCGGCGACGACCCGGGTCTGCTCATGTCGCAGGCCACGGCCAGCGCGCCCTACCTGGACACGCCGGCCAAGCGGGCCAACGCATTGCAGCCGGTGGCGTTCTTCTCGCAGGACAGCCACTACTCGGTCGCCAAGGCCGCGCACACGCTCGCCATCCCCACCTTCGGTGAGGTCGGAAACAAGTACTACAGCGGGTCCCACGAGTACCAGACCTGCGGCTACCACGACGGCTGGCCCGCCGAGATCCCGTCCAACGCGGACGGCAGCGTCAACATCGACCGGCTCGTGACCACTGTGGACTTCTTCGCCCGGAAGGGGCACCCGGTACTGGTGGTCTGCAACCTGGGCACCACGTTCAAGGGCGCCTACGACAACGTTGGGAAGATCGCCCAGCGGCTCCAGAAGGAGGTGTTCAACCGCTACTCGATGGGCGAGCGGGAGTTCGCCGTCAACACCAAGAAGGGCACGCCGATCAAGGACAAACGGCAGGCGTTCTGGATACACGTGGACGGCGCGCTGGGCGCCTCCTACCTGCCGTACCTGAAGAAGGCGCACGACGCCGGGATGCTGGGCGACGAGAAGGTCGACATCCCGGACTTCGACTTCCGCATCCCGCAGGTCTGCTCCATCGTCACCAGCGGCCACAAGTATCCCGGATCGCCGTGGCCGTGCGGGGTCTACATGACGCGCCGCGAGTTCGAGATCCAGCCACCGCCGATGGCCGCCTACGTGGCCTCGCCGGACACCACGTTCGGCGGATCGCGCAACGGTTTCTCACCCATCGTGCTGTGGCACCAGCTCGCCAGGTACTCCGAGGAGGAGCAGGTCCGCCGCATCGCCGCGAGCGTCAAACTCGCCCGCCAGACCTACCACAAGCTCAAGGAACTCGGGAAGCGGCTCGGCAAGGACCTGCGCCCCGGCTACACGCCGGAAACGCTCAGCCTGCAGTTCCTGCAACCGAACAAGCACATCGTCCGCAAGTACTCGCTGGCGAGCGTCCCGATCGACGAGACGACCACGCTGTGCCACCTGTTCGTCATGCCGCACGTCTCCGAGGACGGCGCGCTGAAGAGCCTCCTGGAGGACCTGGAGACCGACCGCACGGCGTTCGAGCACGACGGCGCCGGGGGCCAGGCCGCACCGCCCGTGGCGTACCAGGCGGCGGAGACCGCCGAATGGCAGGCCCTGCTGGGCACCAACCGCGGGTTCATGTGACCCGCTGACCCCGGCCGGGGCGGACCGCGCTGCGACCGCCCCGGCCGCAAACCCGCGGCCGGCAGCCGACGGAATTCAAGGACGCATGCCACGTCACGAACCACCGGGAACTTCATTTTTCCCGGACGCTCACGGAGGCATGCGACGGCGCCGAGACCCGTTCACCAGCGGCGAGAATTCCGCCAGGTTGCGCGCAATCCGCCATCCGCCCGCACAGCGAGTCCCCGGGCTGGATGCGAGAGGCCAAGGGGATCGTCCGGGTTCACCGCCGGCAGCGGAGGTCCGATGGCGGCTCCGAGCTGGTCACCTCGCGCCATTCGGCCCCCTGCAGGTCCCGGCCCGCGAACTCGCAGACCAGCCCGAGCCAGGACTTCTCGTTGAGCGCCCAGCTGGCCAGTTCGCCGTTGGGCGTCGCGGTCAGCAGCTCGCCGGTCGCGCCCGCCCCGGCGATGGCGGTCGCTTCCCACGGTGACCGGGCCATGGAGCCGTTGGAGTCCGGTAGGAGCAGCTCACCGAGCACGGTGCCGGCGTCGATGTCGATCACCACGAGGGCGCCGTCGTTGCGGAGGCGACCGATGAACGGCGTGCCGGGCACCCAGGCCAGTGGGCGGGCGAACGCGGTGCCGCCCGGGATGGTCCGGATCAGGTTGGCGCCAGAGGCATCCCGCACGTCCAGCGATCCATCGGCGCGGCCCACCAGCAGCCGGTCGCCGGCGTAGTTCACCGTCAGCGCATCGCCAGGCACGGTCACCTGCTCGACTTCCTCGGTGTCGTTCACGGTCACGCTCGGCCCGTTGAGCCACGCCGTGAACCGGCCGTCCGCGCTGATCGTGGTGGCACCGACGCTGTCGCCGAGGTTCACGTCCACCGGTTGTTCCTGACCGACGCTGCCGACGGTCTCCCCGTCGCCGATGCGCCGCATCGACGTCCCGCCGTATTGGTCCATGCAGACGACGTGCAGGCCGTCGGCGGTGATCCGGGCGTCGACCGCGTATGGCCCGCCGGCATCCAACACCATGTTCGTGTCGTCGCCCCGCATTTCGTACATGCTGCAGCCCGCTCGTCCGATCACCACCGGCGTGCCGTCGGGAAGCCAGGCCGGGACCAGTTCGTCTGCCGGGCTCGACATCTCCGTACTCGTGCCGTTTCGCAGGTCGTGCAGCACCACTTCGCCGTTTGCGCCTACCAGCAGCGCTCGACGTCCGTCGGGTGCGACCGCCAGCCGGACGGGGGCGCTTGAGCGCGAGGTGTCTGGGACGGTGAACTGGCCGGTGTCGGTCCGCAATCGAGGGCGTTGGTTCGGATCCCAGGCGGAAACCGTGGCGCCTTTCGCGGTGATCAGCCGGTCCGAATCACCCACGAAGGCCACGTGCTGGGCGCCTCCCGCGCCGGGCAGTTCCCGGTTCTCCCGGTTCTCGTGCATGGCGCCGACATCGGACAGCCAGAGCTCGCCGCCACCCGACGCGGCGATCTTCCTGCCGTCCCGGCGGATCTCGTACGCCTCCGGGGTGAAGGGGCTGTTGACCGCCGAGTAGCCAGGCTCGGTCGAGTTGGTGCCGGTGTCGAAGACCCTTCCCCACCCGGCCAGGAAACCGGTGAAGGCACCGTCATCGGAGGCTGCCGAGACACCCGAGCCGGGCGGGGACGTCTGCTCGTACTGGCTGACGCCGACGGACAGGTCCGCGAGCCGCAGGCGCTGCCAGACTCCCCCGTTGCCGCCGGCCAGTGCAATCGTCGCCTCGTCCGGCATGCCGACCTCGTCCCAGTACCGGTCGACCAACGGGGTGCGCCCGCGCGTCGTGCCGGTCGTGGCATCGAAGACCACGACGTACTGCGGCTCGATCTCAGGGGCCGTCAGCACCACGACTGTCGTGCCCTGCGGCGACACCGCCACCTTTCCCGGTTGCTGCGCCTCGAAGTTGATCGGCTCCGAGCCGACGCGCCAGAGCGCCATCCGCTGCCCGTCGGTCGCGGCGGCGACGGCGCCGTCGTCGCTGGCGGCCACGTCGGTGATGGGCAGGTCACCCAGCCGTGCTTCGGTCGTGGTGCCGGTGTTCTGGTCCCAGCGGATGAGCCGCCCGTCGGTGGTTCCCGCGAACGCGAGTCCGCTGGCGGTGGCGGCGAGCGCGGTGACCGGGGCGGGAAGTACGCGCTGCCGCACGAGATCGGGGTTGTCGTTGACGGTCTGGAACAACGCGGCCGAGGTGCGCTGGTCGCGGTGCAGGCGGTAGCCCTCGGCGGCCAGCAGCTGCGCCGCGGCCGAGTTCGTCGAGGACTCGTCGACCGCGGTCGCCGCGAGCAACCGAGCGGTGGCTACCCTGCTTTCCTCGTTCGCCCGCCGACGCTGCGATTCCGCGAGCGCGCCGGCCACCACCGCCAGCAGGAGCAGTACCAAGACCACCGCGAGCGCGGTCCGGGTCCGCTTCCGGTCCCGCTTCAACCAGGTGATGTGCTCCCCGATGAGCTCGTCCTTCTCGACACCGCGCAGCGGGGCTGCGAACTCCGCGACCGCTTCCTGCAGGCCGGGATCGCTGTCGTCGAGCTTCGGCATCGCCCGCAGCCTGCGCAGATCGATCCACCTCGGCTCGCCGGGCAACGCACCGCGCAGCGCTGGATGCACGGCGGTGCTGTCGCGGCTGAAATCGCCGCCGGCAGTGTCCCAAGCCAGCTCACCGGCGGTGAGGCCGATGAGAATCCGCTCGGGTGTGCGGTGCTCCAGCCACCACTTGATTTCCTTGCCCACCCAAGGGGAGTTCGCGGCGTCCGGGGATGCCAGCACCACCAGCCATTCGGAGGTGGCCAGTGCTCGCTCGATGCCCTGCCACAGATCGGGGTCGGCCGCGAGGTTCGCGTCGTCACGGAAGACCCGCAGTTCCCGCGCCTTGCGTCCGGTCCGGGCGAACGCTTCCAGCTGTCGTTGGAAAGCGGGCGCGAAGACATCGTCACTGTCGTGGCTGTAGGAGATGAATGCGTTGTAGTGCACTGGTCGGACCGGCTCTGGTTGGCTCATCACTCCCCCTCGATGCCGACCATGCGGATGCTATCCAGATCGATCAACTCGGCGGGGCTCCCCACTGCGGGAAGCGGAGGGGGTCCTCAGCCTGGTGGCGTCTCGGCCGGCTCGGATGCGCGCGGAACCCCGGCGGCCAGAGCATCGAGGACGTGGAAATCTACGAGGTCTGGCTACGCCTCGGCGCGGTCTTCTGAGCGAGACGGATCGGCAGAGGGCGGTCGGGCAGCCGGGGAAGGTCTCATCCTCCGGCCCCCACAGCTCCCGGCGTGAGCCCCCTCGACTCACCGGGCTCACGCCGTTCTGGGGGCCCCAGCAGCTGCGCCGAGTTGGCCGCAGTGCGACCTTGCCCCCGAAAACGAATGGCCTTGGAGATGTGCCCGCTGCCGGCTCAGCTGGATGCCGGCTCCGCGGCCCAGCGGCGCCCGTGGATGGAGAGGTCGCTGAGCATTGCGGCCACCTGGTCAGCGGTGTATCCCGTGTCGCCCTGGAGCCACCACACGAGTGTCCCGATCAGCTCGCCCGCCCACGCGCGCGCGACGAGTTCCACGGGGATGCGCGGGGCGTGGCCGGATTCTTCAGCCCGCGCCTGGAACAGGGCCTGGGCTTCTTCACTGGTCCGTTCGTAGAACTCGCGCAACGGCCGGCCGTCGCCGGCGCCCTGAAGGATCACCCGGTAGACCGCGGCGTTCTTCTCGGCGTGCGTGAAGATGCTGCGCAGGGGGTAGCCGGTGAAGCCATCGGGGCGCTGGGCCTCGTACTCCGCCATCCACGCCGCCCGATCCTCGGTGAGCGAGCGGACGATGTCGACGAGGACGTCCTCCTTGGCCTTGTAGTGGGCGTAGAAGGTCGCCCTCGCCACGTCCGCGCGGTCGAGGACGTCCTCGACCGTGAGCGAGCCGAAGCCCTGTTCGGCGCACAGCTCCACGAGCGCCTCGCGGATCGCCCTGCGGGTGCGGCGCACCCGTCGGTCGCCGCCTCCGGACTGCGGTGACATGGCCCGGCTCCTCTCCGTCAGGTCCTCGGTTCGGCGGGTCTCGAACTCATGATTCCCCACCCTGCGGGCGGCGATGCAGAGGGCCACGCCCGAACCTGCATGCCCTGCACGTCGCCGGGCTGGCGCCCGCACCGACCCCTTTCGAGACCACGATCGCCGTCGCCGCAGCGACGATTCGCAGCGGCAGAAGCGCATTGACGGCCGATGCGACCCACCGTACGATCGCGAACACATTGTTCAAGAACATACATATTGTTCAATTCGCGTTCACTCCTGGAGCTGCCCCGTGAAGATCGCTGCGGACGGTCCTCGATCCCCGGCCACGCCGGCCGAACGCTTCATCGCCCGGGGAAAGGCACTGCTGCCTGAGCTGGTGACGCTGCGACGGGCGATCCACGCAGAACCCGAACTGGGCCTGCACCTGCCGGAGACCCAGCGGAAGGTGATCGCGGCGCTCGCCCCCCTCGATCTGGAGGTGCGCACCGGAACGGCACTGACCTCGGTGGTCGCGGTCCTTCGCGGCACCCACCCGGGCCCGACCGTGCTGCTGCGCGCCGACATGGACGCCCTGCCGCTGCAGGAGGCGACCGACCTGCCCTTCCGGTCGACCAACGGAGCCATGCACGCCTGCGGCCACGACCTCCACGTCGCCGGACTCGTGGGCGCTGCCCACCTCCTGCACGCGCACCGCGACGAGCTCGTCGGCGACGTCGTGTTCATGTTCCAGCCCGGCGAAGAAGGGTTCGGCGGAGCCCGGCTCATGCTGGACGAGGGGCTGCTCGACGTGACCGGTGAACGCCCGGTCGCGGCGTACGCCGCGCACGTCGGCCCCGGCCCCCGCGGCACCTTCCTGACCAGGGCCGGCACGGTGACCGCGAGTTCGAGCACGTTCTCCGCAGAGGTGTCCGGACGCGGGGGCCACGGCTCCCGGCCGCACGAGGCGGTCGACCCGGTGCCGGTGCTGGCCGAAATCGTGTTGGGACTCCAGTCCTACGTCACCCGCCGGTTCGACGTCTTCGACCCGGTGGTGCTGTCGGTGACCAACCTCGCCGCGGGGACGGGCGCCAGCAACGTCATCCCCGGCTCCGCCCGGCTCAGCGGGACCGTGCGGACCACGTCCCCCAAGGCGCTTGCCAGGGTCGAGGCCGAGCTTCCCCGCGTCGTCGCCGGGATCGCCGAGGCGCACTCCGCCACGGCGACCGCGGAGATCACCACCGGCTATCCAAGCGTCGTCAACGATCAGGCGACCACTGAGCGCGCTCTTGAAGTCCTGCGTGCGGCGTTCGGCGGCCGGGTCCTCGCGGCGCCGCATCCCACCATGGGCGCCGAGGACTTCTCCTACGTCGCCCAGCACGTGCCGGCCACGATGCTGATGCTGCTGGCGAGTCCCCCCGATCTCGACGGGGATCCCGCGCCGAACCACTCCCCGCACGCGATGTTCGACGACGCCGTCCTCGGCGACCAGGCTGCCGCGCTCGCGCTCCTCGCCGCGCAGACCCTCACCGCACACGCACCGGCAGCCCGCTGACCTTTCCCGATTCACCGGAAGAGAGCCCCCCATGAACCTTGCCCAGTTCCTGCGCCGCAATGCGGTGCACCAGCCCGGAGCCGAGGCCGTCGTCTGCGAGCAGACCCGGATGACCTACGCCCAGCTGGACCACGACTCCGACCGGCTCGCCGCCGCTCTCCAAGACCTCGGCTTGGCCGCAGGTGACCGGGTCGCCACGTTGTCGTGGAACTGCGCCGAACTCGTGGTGACCGAATTCGCGCTCTACAAGGGCGGTTTCGTGCGGGTGCCGATCAACGCCCGGCTGAGCGAGGGCGAGGTCGCGCACCTGTTGCGCGAATCCGGCGCCCGCGCCCTGCTCGCCGGTCCCGAGCACGTCGCGGTGGCGGTTGCCGCGGCGGCCGACAGCCCGGTCGAGCACGTGGTCGGGCTACCCGGCGCCGTGGGCGCGCAGCACGGGTACGCCGACTTCCTGGCCCGCACCGACGCGCCGCCCGCGTGGGCCGACGTGCGCCCGGAGGACCCTGCGGTGCTGCACTTCACCTCCGGCTCCACCGGATCCCTCAAGGCGGCGGCGCAGACGCAGGGCAACCGGCTGGCCCTCATGCGCAAGTTGGCCTCCAGCCCCGAAGTCCGCGTCGGCCCCGGCGGGCGGCAACTGCTGGTCGGCCCGATCACGCACGCGTCGGGAATGCCGATCATCGGCATCGTGTTCGCCGGTGGCTGCCTCGTGGTGCTGCGCGGTTTCGAGCCCGAGCAGGTGCTGGAAACCATCGAGCGGGAGCGGGTGACGCACGCGCTGCTCATCCCGACGATGATCAATTTCATCCTGCAGACCTGTTCGCGCGACGACTTCGACCTGAGCAGCCTGGAGCGCGTGGTGTACGGCGCCGCACCGATGACGCCGACCCGGATTCGTGCGGCCTGGGACTTCTTCGGCCCCGTCCTGGCGCAGGCGTACGGGGCGGGCGAAACCACCTCGGCGGTCATGTTCCTCACCACCGAGGACCACCGGCGGGCCATCGAGGACGGCGAGCAGGAGCTGCTGTCCTCGTGCGGAAGACCGGCCACCGAAGCCGAGGTCCTCGTCGTGGACGACGGCTTCCGGGAGGTGCCGCCCGGCGAGGTGGGCGAGATCGTGGTCCGCGGCCCGGAGGTGGTGCCCGGCTACCACGAGGCCCCAGAGCTGACCGCGCGCAGCTTCCGGGACGGCTGGTTCCGCACCGGCGACCTGGCCACCCGCCGCGAGGACGGCTACGTGTTCATCGTCGACCGGAAGAAGGACCTGATCATTTCCGGCGGCTTCAACATCTACTGCGTCGAGGTGGAGGCGGTGCTGCACCGCCACCCCGACGTCTACGACGCCGCCGTCGTCGGCGTACCCGACGACCAGTGGGGCGAGGCGGTCAAAGCCGTCGCGGTGCGGCGTCCAGGTTCCACTGTGGACGCCGAGGCGCTGATCGAGTTCTGCGGCGAACACCTGGCACGCATGAAGCGCCCGCGATCGGTCGACTTCGTCGATGCGCTGCCGATCAACCAGAACGGGAAGATCGACAGGAAGGCGATCCGCGAGACCTACTGGGCCGGCGCCGACCGCCGGGTCAACTGAGAGCCTGTCGGCGAATGCCGTCCGCGTCTGCGAAGCGGCGGCAGCCGCTTGCATCCACCTATGCAGCGCAACCACCGGCGGGTTCTCAGGGTTTCCTGGCGAGGACGGCCCCTCCGCCGTGCATTGGACATGCATCAGGAGGGGCACCCACCGTCCAGGAAGCGCCTGAGGTTCCGCGAAGAGAGTGCGCAAGCAACGAATCCACCAACCAACTCCGAGGAGTGCCCGATGAACTTCACGCTGGAACCCGACTACCGCCACCTGCCCGAGCTGCAGGGCTGGGTCGCCGAGCTGCGGGCCTACCTCGACGAGGAGCTGATCCCGTTCGAGCGCGAGCGCGGCATCACCGCCGAAACCCGGATCGACAGGGCGACCCTGCGGCAGGTGTGGCGCCGCAGCCGCGAGCTCGGCTTCTACGGCATCAACCTGCCTCCGGAGCTGGGCGGCCACGGACTGTCGAACCACGACCTGTGCGTGCTCAAGGAGGAAGCCGCAGCCCGCGGGTCGTCGCTGTTCCCGAACGTCCTCGGCGACATGGGCGGGCCGCTGCGGGTGGGCGTGGCGCTCAACGTCGCCACCCAGGAGCAGCTGGAGCGGTACTTCCTACCGGTCGTCCAAGGCGAGCGGGCCTGCTGCTTCTCGCTCACCGAACCCCAGGCCGGCTCCGACATCCGCCGGATGACGACGACCGCCCGGCGCGACGAAGACGGGTATCGGCTGACCGGCCGCAAGGTGTTCAGCTCCGCAGCTCCCTTCGCCGACTTCGCGATCGTGGTCGCCCGCCATCACGACGAGGGCGAGACGTACAGCGCGTTCATCGTCGACTTCAACGCTGCGGGCTGCACCGTGCTCGACGGCGACACCCCCATGTCCGGCCAGCACATCGAGGGCGACATCCTCCTCGAAGACTGCTTCGTGCCCGCGGCGAACGTGCTCGGTCCCCTCGGCAAGGGGCTGCAGGTCGGTGTCGGCCGGATCAACATGAACCGTCTGCTGCACTGCCCCACCATGATCGGCCTCGCCCGGCGCGCCCTGCAGCTGTCGCTGGACCACGCCCGTAACCGCACCGTCTTCGGCGGCCCCATGGTCGAGTTGCAGGCGATCCAGCACCACCTCGCGCAGATGTCCACCGACCTGCATGCCGCCCGCGCGATGGTGCTGGCCACCGCGGCCCAGGCCGACCGCGGTGAGCCGATCGTCGTCGAGGCCAACATGTGCAAGCTGTTCACCGCCGAAGCGGCCTTCCGGGTGGCCGACCTCGCCGTGCAGATCCACGGCAAGACCGGCGTCACGCAGGGGCACGAGGTGGAGCAGATCTTCCGCACCCTGCGCATGTTCCGGATCGTCACCGGCACCACCGAGATCCACAAGAACGCGATCGCCAAGGGCCTCGCGGGAAGCGTCGCACCGGCGGCCGGAGCCCCGCGGTGAGCCCCGCCACCCGGACCGAGGGGGCCGCCGTGACACCCGGGCACGGGACCCGCTGGTCGCGTGGCAAGAACCTCGCCCTGCTCACCGCGTCGACCTCGATGGACAACGCCGAGAACAGCATCACCACGGTGATGTTCCCGCTCATGCGCGACGCCTTCGGGCTGTCGGCGGCAGCACTGGGCACGATCGTCGCGGTCGCCAAGGTCGCAGGCGCCGCCACGAGCGTCCCGTGGGCGATGCTCGGCCGCCGGTACTCGCGACGGACGATCCTGGCGATCTGCTCCGGGTTCTGGGGCGTCTGGATCATCGCCGCCGGCATGTCCGCGAACTTCACCCTGTTCCTCGTGTTCTACGGCATCGGCGCCGCCGGCTTCGCCGGTTCCGGTGCCATTGCCCTGGAGATCCTCGGCGACGTCTACGACGACCACCACCGGGGCCGCGCCACCGGAATCCTCTACGCCGGGGTCGCGATCATCACCGGCGCCAGCGCCCCGGTGTTCGGATTGCTGGCGCACCTCGACAACGGCTGGCGCTACGGCTACCTCAGCTCGGGCGCGGTCTGCCTGATGATCGGTGTCCTGATCCTGGCTTTCCTCGACGATCCCAGGCCAACCGCCGCCAGCAGCGCGCCGCATCGCGACGAACTCGGGACCAAGGCGCGAAAGGCGCGCGACGGCCTGCGCGAACTGCTTCGCATCCGCAGCTTCCGCTACCTGCTGGCGCAGCGGCTGTTCTCGGGCCAGAACGTGATGATGAGCTTCGGGATCGTGTTCCTGGTCGAGGAACGCGGGTTCTCGACCTCGACGGCATCGCTGGCCGCGCTGCCGTTCTCGCTGGGGTACGTCGCCGGCACCCTCTTCGGGGGGCGACTCCTGGACCGCCTCCACCTGGCCCTCCCCCGAAGCGGCCGCGTGATCATGCTCCAGGTCAGCCAGCTCGCCTTCGCCGCCATCGCCTTCGTCACGCTGCAGGTCACGGCGGAGGGCATCACGCCGTATGTGGTGCTGTTCACGATGCTCGGGCTGCTCCAAGGGCAGGTCCCGGTGGTGAACCGCCCGCTCGTGATGGCGGTCGTCCCACCACACCTGCGTTCCCTGGGTTTCGCCGTCTCCGTCTACCTGGTCGAGTCCCTCGCATATGGCGGCTACGCGCTGCTCGCGGGCTACCTCGGTGACCAGATCGGGCTGCAACCCGCGCTGCTGCTCATCACGGTCGCGCTCACCGTGGCGAACGGCCTCGCCTCGGCCGCCCTGTACCGCCCTTATGCCCGCGACAGCACCAAGCAGGCATGCCGGGAAGTCACCACCGACGAAGGATGACGCACTCCCGCGGGCAGCAAAGCACGGTGCCATCAGACAGTCCTCGCCCAATTAGGCGGCGGTGACGCCGCTGTCGGTGGCGAGTACGGCACCGTTGATGTTGCGGGCTTCTGGGGAGGCGACGAAGCAGAACAGGGCGGCGACGTCGTCCGCAGAGGCCATCGGGCGTGGTGTCAGGGTGTTGGCGGTCAGGGACAGGTCGACGTCGTCCGGCATGGTGAATCCTGTGACCAGCGGTGTCTCCACCGCTCCCGGCGCGATTGCGTTGATGCGCAGGTTCTGTTTCATGAACTCGACGGCCAAGGAGCGGGTGAGCTGTACCAGGGCACCCTTGCTCATCGTGTAGACAGCGGTGTACGCCTGCCCGATGAGTCCGCCGGTGGATGCCACGTTGACGATGTTCCCGTCGTTGGCCACCAGATGCGGGATGGCTGCCTGGCAGAGGAAGAACGGCCCGTCGAGGTTGACCGCCATCATCGCGCGGTAGTCCGCCTCGCTCACCTGTGTGGCGTGCTCGTACCGTGCGATGCCGGCGATGTTGCCGAGCACGTCCAAGCGGCTCGAGTCCGCCACGACGTCCGCGACCGCGGCGAAGCAGTCGGCGCGGTCGCTGACGTCGGTGACGCGGGTGCGCACGGTGCCGGGCGAACCGGTCGCGAGACCCGCGGTCTCCTCCAAGCCCGCGGCGTTCATGTCGAGAGCGTGCACGGTGGCGCCCTCGGCTGCCAGGCGCAGCGCCGTGGCGCGTCCGATGCCGGAGGCGGCACCGGTGAGCACGGCGACACGACCTGCGAAGCGGTTCTCGACGGGGACGAAAGCAGTCATGGAAACCTCCTCCGTGGAAACGGGCTTCGGGGTCAGGCCAGCACGCAGCGCGTGCCGGAGAAGTTGGTCGGCATGCACCTGTTGCAGTGGATGCACAGCGAGCGGATCGAGGGGTCCTGCTGGAGCCGGTTGACCAGGTCCGGCTCGCGCAGCAGGGCGCGGGCCATGGCGACGAACTGGAAACCCTCCGACATCGCCAGATCCATGTCCGCTCGGTCGGTGATGCCGCCCAGCAGTACCAGCGGCAGGGTGAGGGCGGCGCGGAACTGGCGGGCTTCTTCGAGCAGGTAGGTGTTCCGGTAGGGGTATTCGCGGAGGAACGCTCGCCCGAGCATTCGCATGCCCAGCCGCTGCGGTTGCGGCAGCGCTTCGGCGAACTCCTGAACGGGCACCTTCCCCTTGAACAGGTACATCGGGTTGAGCAGCGAGCTGCCGACGGTCAGCTCCAACGCGTCGACCGCGCCGTCCGCCTCCAACCAGTGGGCGACCTGGAGCGCCTCGTCCAGCCAGAAGCCTCCCGGGACACCGTCGTCCATGTTGAACTTGGCCAGGATCGCGATCCTGTCACCGACGGCGGCGCGGACGGCCCGGACGGCGGCGCGCGCCACCTTCGCCCGATTGCCCAGCGAGCCGCCGAAGCCGTCCCTGCGCGTGTTGATCCTCGGGCTGAGGAACGAACTGGCGAAGTAGTTGTGTCCAAGGTGGACTTCGACCGCGTCGAACCCGGACTCCGCTGCCAGCCGGGCGGCCGTGCCGTGGGCTTGGACGATGCGGTCGATGTCCTGCTCCGTGGCGGGGCGGGTCATGCGCATGCCCAGCGGGTTGAACCTCCGACTCGGCCCGAGGGCGGCCATCCCGTTGGACCTGGCGTTGGCGACCGGCCCGGCGTGTCCGATCTGCGCTGAAGCCGCGGCTCCCTCCGCGTGCACGGCGTCGGTGAGCCGCCGCAGTCCCGCGACGGCGTCGGGCCGCATCCAGATCTGGTCGAACTGGGTGCGCCCCTCGGGAGCGACCGCGCAGTAGGCGACGGTGGTCATGCCGACGCCTCCGGCCGCGTGGCGCCGGTGGAACTCGATGAGCGAGTCGGTGACGAGCGCGCCGTCACTGCGTCCTTCGAACGTCGCGGCCTTGATCGTGCGGTTCCGCAGCGTCAGCGGACCGATCTTGCCCGGCGAGAACACATCGGGAATCGGAGTGGCAGCCATGGAGTCTCCTGTGGATCGGGGGCGTCAGCGCGCTGCTGCATCGCCCGTCGCCGAGGATGCGCATGTGGCGCCAGAACCGTTGACCGGCGAACCCACTGCCCGTGCCCGGGGACGCGGGCAGTGGGTTCGCCGAACCAGCCTGGGAACACCGGTCAGCGGCCCGCTTCCGCGCGCTGCGCGTTGACGCGTTGGCTCGGTTCGGAGAACGCGAGCTTGCCCATCAGCGACCGCTCGCCGTCCCGACGGCGGTCGAACACCGCGACGTAGCAGTCCTGGACCGCGGATGAACGCGGGTCGGCCAGGAACGCCCACTCGGCCAGGTGGCAGGCCAGTCGCAGATCGCTGTCCGCAAGCTCGTCGGCCCGTGCGACCAACGCGTCCACACCGCCGGCGAGGCGCGCGATCTCCCCCGCCTGAACAGCCATCGGTGCAGGCAGCAGGTTTGCGGGATTGCCGTCCCACCAACCACCGTAGCGGCGGATCACGTTGCGGCAGATGAACTCCGGACGGTCGTAGTGGGGCTGCAGGCGCGGGTGCGCGGCCAGGTGCGGTGGGATCACCAGGGATTCCACGATGTCATCGGGCCGCATGCCGGCGTTGAGGCCGTCGAGCGCGTGGCGCACGACGTACCGGAGGTACTCGGCCATCGTCAGCAGCTCGTCGCGAATCGCTTCGGCGCCACGCACGCAGTCGCCATGGCCGGTGATCACGTAGTCGGCGCCGAGAGCTGCCATCTGCTCGGCGGCGTCGGCCCACTCTTCCGCGTACCGCTGGACCTTGCGGGGGTTGCCGGCATTGGGCAGGTAGCCGACCACCAAGTCTCCTGCCGCGATCACCCGCCGCTGCGGCGCCCAGACCCACGCGGCGTCGTCGGTCTCCCCCTTGGCGTGGCGCACCACGAATCGCTCGCCACCGATGCGCAGCTCCAGGGCGTCGCGGAACGTGACGTCTGGAACGACGAAGTCTTCCGGGGCGCTCGGCCAGCTGCGGCCGTTGGCGCCGGGACGCTGTCCGTTGATGGCGGCGTTCAGGCCCGCCGTCTTGGTGTAGCGCGCGAAGTGGTCGAGCAGGTTCTCGTGCGCGACCACCCGGGGCCGTTCCCCTGCCTCCAGGAACGCCCACAGCCCGAAGGCATGGTCCACGTGCCCGTGCGTGAACACGACGGTGTGCAGGGGTTGCGCGCTCAGCTGACGGACCGCGTGCAAGAGCGCGGGGCCGTCGCCTGCGCAGCCGGAGTCGACCATGAGCAGGCCGTCATCGGTCTCGAACAGCGCGACGTTGGCCATCCCGGGCTGGATCATGAAGGTACGCGACGCGACCTCCACGACCTCCGGCGGATTCGGGGCAGCGACCTCGCGCGCCGCGACGTGCTGGAACTGCGCGTTGCCGATGTTTCCGAAGTTCTGCCGCATCAGAGCATGCGCACCCGAGCCCAGTCGCGAGTCCACCGATTTCTGCTGGGCCTGCGCCCCGGCCGCTCCGCTGGACGAATCAGACATGAGAATCTCCTCGCTGTGATGTTGGACGGCGCGTTGACACCCATTAAACCACATGATTTACTCGTTTACGTCGATAGCGAGGATCGATCGGAGGTCCACCCGAGCGGCACTGTAATGTTGTTCGCGGAGTTGCCGAGCCGTTGCCCGACGGACTCGGATCACCGGTCGGATGAGCTGGAAAGAAGCTGGATCACGTTGGAAATATCAACGCGTTTGCAAATTCTACGCACGGCTGAGCAATTGTTCGCGACGCAGGGAATCGATGCGACCTCGCTTCGCCAGATCAGCGCGGACGCCGAGCAGCGCAACACGGCGGCGGCCAAATACCATTTCCAGAACAAGCCGACGCTGATCAGGGCGATCTTCGACTATCGCCTCAACGACATCGACACCCGCCGCGGACAGTTGCTGAAACTCGCCGAGGACGAGGGTCGCCTCGGCGAACCGTGGCATCTGGTCGAGGTGCTGGTTCGGCCACTGGCCGAGCAGGCCACCGAACCCGGTAGTCATTACGTCCGCTTTCTCGATCGAGTTTTCGATTACGTCGGGCGCGATGTGACCGCGCTGCCCGAGATCGCCGGACTGGACGAAGCGGTAGCCGTCGGCCGTCTGGTCGCCGACCACCTTCCATTCCTGACCCAACCCCAGGTCCACCCCCGAGTTCGGTGGGCCGGACAACTGATCATCTCGGCGCTCGCCGACCTGGAGCAGCGGAACGCGTCCGCGGAAACCCGGAGCGACGGGCCTGCCACCGAAACCTTCGTCGTGGCGCTGATCGACGCGGCCACCGGCTTGCTGACGGCCGCCGAGTCCGCTCCACGCGGGTGAGATCGACCGCGGGCGTCATATGACCAGTGAGGAGACTTCCCGATGAGAGCGGAAGAAGACGCCGGCCCGATAGGGACAACGGTGCGTCTCGGTTATGCCGTTGCCGCACTGGTGATCGGCGGGGCTTGGGCGTTCGGTTGGGACGTTCCGGTCTGGGAGCACGCCCTACGCCTCTTCGTACTCGTCCTGGTGCTACCGCCCATCCTGCACCTCGCCAGGAGGCGGCTGGGACGGTTGACCTCCGCGTACCCGCCGCTGCGCCACCTGGTCGTCGCCAAGGTGCTCCTCGTCGTGGGTGCCGTCGGGCTGGAGCTGCTGCTGGACCAATGGACTTGGTGGGCGCCCTTCATCACCGCCGCAGCCCTGGCCGCCGCGGTGGCCGTCGGCGGGCCGCCATGGCACCGAAAGCTGCACCGGCGTGCTGCGTCCATCCCGCACGCAACTCCAGTTGGCCGGAAGCACCGCTAACCACGCCGGGTACGAAGAACGGCCCAGTACCGGTGTCACGGCATCGTCCGCAGTGCTGGCTGACAAGGGCTGCCAAAACGTCCGGATGGGCATCCGCACGCCGACCAGGTCGCAGTGCACACCGGATGAGCGAACCCGCGCCGACCACGCCAGGTCTCGCCGCACTCCACGCTGCACCGAGAAGATCCCACGCACGAAGGGGACCCCGAATGGCAGAGAATCCCGCAAGTCAGTGGACGTCCACGGCCCAACGGACCCCGCAGGAAGCGAAGTTCTTCTGGACGGGCGGACCGATCGAAGTCGCACAGGACACCTGGTTCGCGTCGATTGGTTCTGGTGTCACGGCCTTCGCCACCCACGAGGGCCTGGTGCTGGTCGACTCGGGAACCCGCCTGTTCGCGGGCGAGATGGCCGAGCACATCCGAACCCGCACCGATCTACCAGTGCACACCGCGATCTACACGCACGGTCACGTCGATCACGCCTTCGGCCTCGGTGCCTTCCTCACCGAAGGTCAGACCGCACCGCAGATCGTCGCCCAGGCCAACATGGTCGAACGATTCGCACGTTACGCGCGCAGCCCGCGGCACAACGCGACGATCAACAGCCGCCAGTTCGGCGGCCGCACCGACGACCCCACCTTCGAGTCCGAGGATCTGCGCTTCGGTTTTCCCGAATACCCGCCGACGCGCTACTACCAGCAGTCCCTCGAACTCCGCGTCGGCGAAACGACCTTCGAGCTGCACGCGTGTCGAGGAGAAACCGACGACCACACCTGGGTCTACTGCCCCGAACGCCGCGTCCTGTGCACCGGTGACTTGATCATCTGGGGTGTGCCCAACGCGGGCAATCCGCAGAAAGCACAGCGCTATCCCTGGGACTGGGCCAAGGGACTGCGCGCGATGGCCGAGACCGGTGCAGCCTCGCTGTGCCCCGGCCACGGCGGGCCGGTCGTGAACGACCCCGGACTCGTCCGCCGCATCCTCCTGGACACGGCGGGCTTCCTCGAGGAGATCGTCGAACGCACGCTGGCAGTCCTTTAAGACGGTTCGCCCCCGCACGTGGACATCGTGCGCCGCGTGGACCTGCCGGAATCCGACGCGCCTTGGCTGCAACCCGTCTACGACGAGGCCGAATTCATCGTCCGCAACGTCATCCGCTACTTCGGCGGTTGGTGGAGTGGGCGTCCGAGCGAACTCAAGCCGGCCCCGCGCGCCGACGTGGCCACCGAACTCGCCACCCTGGCCGGCGGCGCCGGCGCACTACTCGCTCGCGCCACCGAACTCGCGCCCCGCAACATGGCGCTGGCCTGCCATCTCGCGGATTACGCCGTGGAAGCGGCCCCCGATGATGCCGACGTCGCCGAGGGCGTAGCACGTCTCTACGCCGACCGCGCTGCCCAGGAGACCAGCTTGATGGCGACGAACCTCTACAGGTCCGCTGCCGCCAGCGCCGAGGCCAAGCGCCCCTTCGCATAGGAAGCGATTGCGTTCGAATTGGCCGTTGACAACTGCTTGCGAAATCCGGTCTCTAGCTTCCGGTGTTCCAGGTTTCGGTGTATTCCTTGCCAGGTTCGAAGGTGCGGGTGCGTTCGTTGTCCGCGGGTACGTCGGTGCCGTCGTCGGCGGTCCATTGCACGGCGGTGACCCAGGCGATGCCGTCACCGGCGGAGAAGTAGTCGGTGCTGTTGCCTGGTGCGGTGACCGTCGGCGTCGATGCGGCCGTCGTGATCGTCGGCACCCCGGCCAGTTTGGGAGTGTCGGTGCGGTTACCGGTCAGCCGAGTGCCGCGGTCGGCGTAGGTGGTGTGGACGGTGGCCAGGTCTCGGCCGGCGGCGTGGAAGGTGGGGTGTTCGGGGATGGGGCCGCTGCGGTCGAAGGCCAGGTGGTAGTTCTCGCCGGTGGCGGCCTCGATGTTCGCGGTGTAGGCCAGGTTGAAGTCCGGGGGCAGGGCGGGCTCGGGTACCACGTACAACTCGCGCCGGGCGGTGGCGTCCAGCTCGTTGCTGAGGGTCGAGGCGAGGTAGAAATGACCGGATTTGTAGGCCACCGCCAGATCTTGGTCAACGATCTCCGCGCCGGGGCGGTCGATGGTGGCGTGGACCGGCTGCCCGCGCCGGGCATCCACGGTCAGGTGCGTCGTGCTGTCCACTGCGAGGGGCGGCAGCGCGGCGAGGGTGGTGCTACCGGGATCCGACGTGCCGGTGCGGGTGCGGACCCAGGCGAAGGCGACGTAGTTTCCCTTGGGCAGCCGGGCCGTGATGTGACCGCCGAGCGCGTTGCGCAGGTTGTGCTGCGTTCCGTCCTGCCCCCACAGGGTGACATTGGCGTCGGATGACGGTCGGCCGAGCCGGTCGGCAACGGTGATGTCGACGTCGGCGGAGTCGGGTTCCTGGTACAGCCCGACCGGGGTGTTGACCACGACGGAGCCGCTCGCGTCGGTGGCTTGCAGCCAGCCGCCGAACAGACTCGCCGAGCCCTGCACGGCTCGTGCCTGGACGGTGGCGGAGGCCGACCCACGTGCGGGAACGATGAGCCGGGTGGGTTGCACGCTGACCATCCCCTCGGGTGCCGGGGCGCCGGGTTTGCTGTCCATGAACGGGTTGGCGATGGCGTTGAGGTGGGGTTGCAGGTTCAGGGTGAGGGGCTTGTCGCTGGAGTTGCGATAGGTGACGCTGCCGGACACGACCTGGCGGGGGTCGTACGGGAAGCGGATCCGGCCGAGGTCGAGGGTGCCTTGATCGGTGGTCACCGGGCTGCGCAGCGCCCGGCCGAGGTCGATGAGCCCGGCGCCCTGCCGGTAGACGTGCGTGTCCGGGGCGGGGGTCGCGCTGCCGATCAGCGCGGCCTTGAGTTGCGGGGCGCGCCACTCGGGATGGGCCTGGGCCAGGATCGCGGCGGCACCCGCGACGTGCGGGGCGGCCATCGAGGTGCCCGAATCCATGGTGTAGAGCGGGTTGTCGGGGATCGGCTCCCGGACGCCGTGGGCTCGGGCCGCCACCACCTTCTCGCCGGGCGCCGTGACCTCGGGCTTGAGCGCGTTGTCACCGACCCGCGGGCCGCCGGTGCTGATGGGTGCCACGGCCCGGTTGCGGTCGACGCTCCCCACGGCGAGGGCCGCATCAGCCGACCCCGGCCCCTCGACGTACGAGCTCATGTTCCCGGAGGAGACCACGAACAGGGCACCGGTGGCGGCGGACAACCTGGTCACCGCCTGCGACAGCGGATCGTTGCCATCAGTGGGATGGTGGGTGCCCAGGCTCAGGTTGACCACCCGCGCCCCGGAGGCCACGGCCCATTCCATCCCCGCGATCACGGTACCGGTGAAGTCCGGGTTGGTGCCGTCGAGCACCTTGCCGATCAGCAGGTCGGCCTCCGGTGCGACACCGCGGTAACAGCCGTTCGATCCGGCCCCGGCACCAGCCACTGTGGACGCGACGTGCGTGCCGTGGCCGTCGGTGTCCCGGGTGCCGTCCCGGCTACCGGTGAAGTCCTTGGCGGCGACCACCCGTCCAGCCAGGTCGGGATGCTGCTGGTCGTAGCCGGTATCCAGCACGGCCACCTTCACGCCCTTACCGGTGTAGCCGGCGTGCCATGCCTCGGGTGCCCCGATCAGTCCTCGGCTCCAGTTGACATCTTGACCGGCCGTCGCCGGGTCGCACCCGGCGGCGGCGCTCACCGCTCCAGTCGGGGCGGTGACGAGAGTTGCCGTGCCCAGAACGGCGACGAGCACGAGCGGAACGGCTGTTCGGGCCCGCCGGAGGGAGATCGCGAGAGTAGTCACTGGGCCGACGCTAACCACGACATGTGCAGAACTTCATTGGACGGTATGAAGATCTGGTTGGTGTCCACGCGGGAGCCACAGGGTGGAGGTCGTGCCGGTTCCAGGGGTACTGGTCGCCGCCACCTGTGGACCCTGGCCACGGATTCGCGGCTTCCGGATGACACCGTGTTCGGGCTGGCTGCGCCCACGCAGACATCGTCGGCGCGGCAGACGGTCAACGAGGTGGTCGAGGCTGGCCCACTTCGCGATACGATGTCCAAAGAGGACGAATCGGGTTGGCGTTGACCGGGCGAGGTGGTTTCCTGCCCGGTCAAGGCCGCTTGCAGGCCGAGATGACCGGCCACCGCGTCTGCTACTACGACAAGCACCGAAAGCTCGTACGCTCCAAGGGAATCCGTCCCCGATCCGCCAGGCACCGGACCGAGCGTGTACCGATAGGTGGCCGAACAGGACATCACGCTGCTGCACCGGTACCGCCGCCTGCGCGTCCTCTGCGATATCCGCGACGCGCGACCGAACCCTTGACGCATAGCCTTTCAGGCATACATAGTCGACGCATTCGTCGACTCCGGGCATTGCGCGGCAGGCGGCGCCGCCACTGATCCCGCTGCCTCCGGTAGGACTTCTGATGGATTTGCCCCGACTCCTCGACGGCCGGCTCAAGCTTCGACACCTCGTCCTCATGGACGCCTTGAGCAAGCAGCGGAGCGTGGTGGGCGCGGCGGCTGCGCTGCACGTTACGCAACCGGTGGCGACCAGGAGTCTGCACGAACTCGAGGAGATCCTCGGGGTGCAGCTCTACGAGCGGGGCCCGCGGGGCGTGACGCCGACCGTGTACGGCGAGGCGTTCACCGAGCACGCCCGCGCTGTGCTCGCCCAACTCAACCAGGCCAGCCGCCACATCGGTGAGCTCGCCGACGCATCCCGGGGCACGGTGGTCGTCGGCACCCACCTGGCCGGATCGAACGTGCTGCTGCCGGCGGCGATCGCCAGGCTGAAAGCAGCACGGCCGCTGCTCACCGTCGTGGTGCGGGAGGGCACCCCGGAAAGCCTGCTGATCGAGCTCGAAGCCGGGCGGATCGACCTGATGATCGGGCGCCTGACCGCGCCGAGCAGCGAATCGGTGACCCGCACGCCGCTCTACCACGAGTCGGTCCAGCTCGTCGTCCGCGCGGAGCACCCGCTCACCGCCAAGCGCGAACTGGGCCTGGGTGAGCTGCTGGACTACCCGTGGATCCTGCCGGGAGTCGAGACGGCCCTGCGCCGCGAACTGGAGGAGTTCTTCACCAGGCACGGCGTGCCCCTGCCGGAGAACCGCGTCGAGTGCACCTCGTTCCTCACCGTGCGCCACCTGCTGCTCGAAACCGATGTCATCGCGGCCCTGCCGACGCTGATCCCGCGCGACGATATGCGGCTGACCACCCTGCCTGTCGCGCTGGAGCACGTCGGCCACAGCGTGGGGATCACCCTCTCGGCCGAACGGCGGCTGAGCCCGTCCAGCCTCGCGTTGGTGACGGAACTGCGCAGCGTGTCGGCGACCATGGCCGACAAGTAGGCCCCACCCCTGCGATTGCCTCAACGACCCACGTGTGCCCATTTGAGAATCCGATTCCGCAGTAGGCACTTGTCCAGTATGGACGCCGCGGCGGGCGACTGGTATCGCGAGCGGGATCCGGAAGGACATGTTGCAAAGACCAGGTTCTTCCGGATGTTGCAGCCCGCGCGGTACGGCGGCGCAGAATCGGATCTCGTGTCCGACTACCCCGCCGTCGAGCTGATCTTCCGGGAAATCCCGAGGAATCGCTCGGCGTTCTGCCTGACGATCTGTTCCCGCGCCACGTCGTCGAGGAACGCGCTCTTGCGCACGACGTCCCCCACCGGGCGCTCGCCCAGTGGGTACGGGTAGTCGCTGCCCACCATGACTCCGTCCGCGCCCAGCGTGTCGACCAGCAACCGGAGCGCGCGCTCGTCGAACACCACCGAATCGACGGAGAACCGGTCCAGGTAGTGCGTCGGCGGGAATTCCGACGTGCCGATGATGTCGTTGCGGCCGTGCCAGGCGTTCTCCATCCGGCCGAGCCAGAACGCGAAGGAACCGCCGCCGTGCGCGAAGCAGATCTTCAGGCTGTCGTCGATCCTGTCGAAGACGCCGCCGAGGATCAACGCGAGGATGGACAGGTGCGTCTCGGCGGGCATCGCCGTGAGCCATTGCGCCATCCAGCGGTCCAGCCGCGGCGAGCTGGCCATGTCCCACGGGTGCACGAAAACCGGAACGTTCAACGAGGCGCAGTGCTGCAGGAACGTGACGACGCCTTCGCTGTCCAGGTCGAGATCTCCGACGTGGTTGCCGATCTCGACGCCGCGGTGCCCGTTCGCCACGCAGCGTTCCAGTTCCCTGCAGGCCGCGTCGGTGTCCTGCAGGGGAACTTGGCAGAACGGGATGAGCCGGTCAGGCGCGGGCGCGACGATGTCCAGGGCCAGGTCGTTGAAGATGCGGGAGATCTTCGCGGCTTGCGCACCGGTGCGGCCGTAGTTGAAGAACGCCGGGGTCGGAGAGACCACTTGCGCCTGCACGCCGTCGGCGTCCATGTCGGCCAGCCTCCTCCCGGCATCCCAGCAGTCGGCCTGGATCCGGCGGAACTCCTTGGTCCCCATCATGATCACCGCTTCGGACTCCGATTCGACCTTCAGCCATGGCGCACCCGGGCCGGCTTCGGTCGTCAGATCCGGCCACCCGTTCGGGACGTAGTGGCTGTGCACATCGATGATGCCGTCCACGATCAGCCCCTACCCGGGTGCAGCGCGCCGCACTTCCGGCAGGTCCGCGCCGTCTCGTCGGCGTAGAACTCGGCGAACACCGGAGGCAGGTCCTCGACGATGTCCCGGACCTGCAACTCGATCTCGTGGAGCAACGAGTCGCATTCGAGGCAGTACCACTGGAAGCGTTCGAGCGTTCCTTCCTCTCGAACCCGTTCGATGACCAGCCCGATCGAGTCCGGGTCGGGCCGCTGCGGCGAGTGCGGGACGTTTCCAGGAAGCAGCCAGGTCTCGCCCTCCCGGATGTGCACCGTCTCCTTCCCGTCCTCGGTCATGACATCGACGTGCATGTCTCCCTTGATCTGGAAGAACCATTCCTCGTACGGGTCGAAGTGGTAATCCGTCCGCTGGTTCGGGCCGCCGACGATCTGAACGATGAAGTCCTTTCCGAGCGCCATCGTGCGGTTGTTCACCGGCGGCTTGAGCAGGTGTTCGTGCTCCTCGATCCACTCTTGGAAGTTGATGGTCTGCGGCAGTCTCGTCATAGCGATCTCTCCTCATTGCTTCCGGCGCGCGATGGCCTGGATCTCGATCAGCAGGTGCGGGTGCGGCAATTGGTGCACGGCCACCGTCGTGCGGGTGGGGCCCTGCTCGTCGAAGTACTCGCCGTAGATCTCGTTGTATCCGCCGAAGTCGTTCATGGAGACCAGGAACGTGGTGATCTGTGCGATATCGGAGAGATCCGCCCCGACGTCGCGCAGGATCTCGCGGATGTTCTCGATCACGGCTCTCGTCTGCTCGCGGATGTCCAGGTCGGTCGTGCCGAATTCGTCCACCTCGACGCCGGCGAACGTGTTGTCCGGTCGCCTGGAGCTCGTGCCGGAGACGAAGATCAGGTCCCCGACGACCTTCACGTGCGGAAAACGTCCCCGCGGTGTGGCACGTCCTTCGACAACGCGTGCGGTGTTCATGCTCGTCCTTCCACCGATACCGATCCGATTCCCGCAACCCGGCATTCCGCGACTCCCGCCGTGAGCGTTGCTGCCGCGGTCGCCGCCCCTGCGAGCACGACCTGTCCTGCCCGCAGGGGGATCCGGCGACGGCGGCACATGTCCAGCAAGGCGTGCAACGCGCGGACAGGGTTCCCGAGAACGGCGGCGGTCGAACCGACCACCTCGGTGTTCCCCACCCGCAGTTTCACGGCGCGGTTCGACACGTCTTCGAGCGGACGCCAGGGCCCCACCGCATGAGCCGAGGCCGAGGTGTTGTCGGCGACCACGTCGGTGTAGGTGAACCGGAAATCCCGGTAGCGGGAATCGATGATCTCCAGCGCGGGGGCGAGAGCGTCCACACAGGACTCGATGTCCGCCGTCGGGTCGTCCACGTCGACGTCGCGGCTCAGCCGGTAGGCGACCTCGGGCTCGATCTTCGGGTGAATGAAGCGGGAGAGGTCGACGTCGGCACCGTCCGCGATGCGCATGGCATCGGTGAGCCTGCCCACGATCACGTCGGAGACGCCCATCTGAGCCATCTTGGCCTTGCTGGTGAAGCCGAGCTTCACTCCGACCACTCGTTCACCTCGCGCCTCCCGGCGGGCGATCAGCGCGGCCTGGATCGCGTAGGCCTCCTCGATGCCGAACTCGTGGTCGTCCGCGAGACTCGGCGTGGCCTGGCGGTTCGCCTCCGCGGCGTGCAGTCGATCGGCCAATGCCTCGACCTGCTCGGTAGAGATCATTCGTTGCTCCCCACTGCTGCTGCGTCGCGCCGCGCGGCGAGATCGAGCGCGATGTCGACGATCACGTCCTCCTGGCCCGCACGACCTTGAACATCAGATCCGTTCCGATGTTGCCGGATCCGGTGACGGCCACCGGGATGCTGCCGGCGTCGATGCTCAATCGCCTTCCTCTTCGATCACGGCCTCGACCTCGCCCAACCCGTCCAGCTTCAGCCGGAACCGCCCCGGCTCGTGGATCGGCACCACGGGGCCGACCGCACCGGACATGACCACGTCGCCCGCGCGCAGCGGCTGTTCTCGCCGGACCAGCTCGCGGGCCAGCCACGCCACGGCCACAACCGGCGATCCGAGGCAGGCGTGTCCGGCACCGAACGAGACCGGCTCCCCCTCGCGCTCAAGCGTCATGCCCACCTGCGACAGGTCCTTGCCCAGCAACGGAAACGGCGTGGTTCCGAGCACGACAGCTCCGCTCGACGCGTTGTCGGCCACGGTGTCGGTGATGGTCAGATCCCAGTTCGCGATCCGCGAGTCCACGATCTCGATCGCGGGAAGCACGAATTCGGTCGCCCGCAGCACGTCCGCGACGGTCGCGCCGGGAAAATCGATTCCCCGACCGAGGACGAAGGCGATCTCCCCCTCCGCTCGTGGTTGGAGGAAACGACTTCTCGGCAACGGCTGCGCGTGGGCGAACACCATGTCGTCGAGCAGCACGCCGAAGTCCGGCTGGAACACGCCGAACTGCTGCTGCACGGCCGCGGCCGTGAGACCGATCTTGGCCCCCACCACCCGGGCACCGGCGTCGACCTTGGCATCGACCACCCGGCGCTGCACCTGGTAAGCGGCGTCGACATCGGTGTCGCCGACCAGGTCGCGGACCGGCGAACACGGGGTCCGGGTTTCGGCCGCGGCGATCAACCGCGTTGCGGCCGCGTCGATCCGGTTGTCGGTCGCGGCATGGAGGACTGTCATAGCTGCACGCACACATTCGTCGGTTCGGTGTAGAAGTGGAGGGAGGATTCGCCACCTTCGCGGCCGATGCCGGAAAGGCCGACACCGCCGAAGGGCGACCGGAGATCGCGCAGGAACCAGGTGTTGATCCAGGACATGCCGACGTTCATCCGTTGCGCGACCCGATGTCCACGGCGCAGGTCGTTCGTCCACACCGAAGCCGCGAGACCGTAGTCGGTGTCGTTGGCCAGCGCGATCGCTTCCTCCTCGGCGCTGAAGGGGATCAGCGCGGCCACCGGGCCGAAGATCTCCTCCCGCACGGGACGATGGGCATTGGTCAGCCCGGTCCAGATGGTCGGCTCGATCCACGATCCCCCGCCGAGTCCGGTGCCGAGCGCGGGCACCCCGCCGCCGGTGAGCACGGTGGCGCCGTCCTGTTCGGCCAGTGCGAAGTAGTCGAGCACCTTCTTGCGGTGCGCGTGCGAGATCAACGGGCCGGTGGTGGTCTGCGGGTCCTCCGGCGGACCCAGCCGCAGCCCTTGGGCGCGCTCGACCAGCCCGGCAGCGATGTCGTCAAAAACGCCTCGCTGGACGTAAACCCTTTCGGTGCACAGGCAAACCTGACCGGTGTTGGTGAACACCGACTTGGTCAACCCGGTCAACGCCTCGTCGAAATCGACGTCGTCGAACACGATCGCGGCGTTCTTCCCGCCGAGTTCGAAGGACACCGGACGCACCCGTGGCGCAACCGCCTTCATCACGTGCGACCCGGTAGCCGATGATCCGGTGAAGGTCACGCCGTCGATGCCGGGGTGCGTGACGAGGTGCTCGCCTGCGGAGTCCTGGCCGAAGCCGTGCACCACGTTGTAGACGCCCGGCGGCAGTCCGACCTCGGCGAGGACCTCGGCCAGCAGCGTCGCCGTGGCGGGGGTCTCCTCGCTCGGCTTGACCACGACCGCGTTGCCGCACGCCAGCGCCGGCGCGACCTTCCAGGTCAGCAGCAACAGCGGCAAGTTCCACGGCACGATCACCGCAACCACGCCCAGCGGCTTGCGCACCGCGTAGTTGAGCGCCTGCCCGCCGCCCGCCAGATCGGTGAGGAAGGATTCCAGTCCCGCCGCGGCCACCACGTCGGCGAAGGTCCGGAAGTTGGTCAACGCGCGTGCGACGTCCAGCTCTCGCGCCTGCGTGACGGGCTTGCCGGTGTCGGCGACTTCCGCGGCGACGAACTCCTCGAACCGTTCCTCGATCCGGTCGGCGGCACGGCGCAGCAACGCGGCCCGCTCGCGCACCGGGGTGTCCGCCCAACCGTTGGCCAGGGCCCGGCGAGCGGCCTGGACCGCGCGATCGACGAGCGCGGCATCCGCCTCGTGCACGCGGGCGATCAGCCGCCCCGTCGCCGGATCGACCTGCTCGAAACCCCGATCCGTGTCGGGTTCGACGAACTGCCCGTCGACGAAGTTGCGCGTCCAGAGCCCGTGCTGTGCCGTCATGCGTTCCAATCTGACCGCCGCGCCCATAGCGATCAAATGCGCTTTTCAGCGCGAGCCATACCCAGTCCGCATAGCCGGGGGTCAAGCCGCCACGGCAGCCCCGGGCGCTCCGACGACATCGTCGCGACCTGCAGCTATGCATCCACCACATGGCCCCGGACGAGATGGGCATTCGCTTCCGCCGGATCCTCGGCACATCCTCGACGCGACCCGGCGACGCTCCCTGATCCCGGCTCGTCACCACGGAGGTTCCTGGAGATGTGTTCGGCAACAACAGATCCCGGCCGCTCGACATCGCGGAACGGCTCAGCGCGGAAGGTCGCCTGGGCATCGGCGATCGGCAGCACCATCGAGTGGTACGACTTCTTCCTCTACGGCACCGCGGCCGCGCTCGTGTTCGACAGCCAGTTCTTCCCCGAGCTGGATCCCGCAGTGGGCACCATCGCCGCGTTCGGCACGCTCACCGCGGGATTCCTGGCTCGGCCGTTGGGTGGCGTGATCTTCGGCCACTTCGGAGACCGCGCCGGCCGGCGCAACACGCTGATCGTGTCCCTGCTGCTCATGGGCCTGGCCACCACGATGGTCGGAGCGCTGCCCACCTACGCCGACGTCGGCATCTGGGCTCCGGTCCTCCTGGTGCTCCTGCGACTGGTCCAGGGAATCGGTCTCGGCGGCGAATGGGGCGGGGCCATCGTGCTCACGCTCGAACACGCCCCCGAGGACAGGAAGGGTTTCTACGGCTCGTTCCCGCAACTGGGCACCCCGGCCGGGCTCATCCTCGCCAACGGCGCGTTCCTCGGCTGTCTCGCAGTCGTCGGGAAGGAGGAATTCGTCCAATGGGGATGGCGCATCGTCTTCCTGATCAGCATCGCGCTCGTGGCCGTCGGTCTCTACCTCCGCGTGCACGTCCAGGAGAGTCCGGAGTACGTGCGGACCGCGCAGCGCAAGCAGGTCGACCGAGCACCGGCAGCGGTCGTCTTCTCCCGGCACTGGAAGCCGCTCGTCCACGCGACCCTCGTCATCGTCGGCAACAGCACCGCTGCGTACATCTTCATGGTCTACGTGCTGTCGTACGGCACGACTGCGCAGAACCTGAGCCGGCCGTTCGTGCTCGGGTGCGTGATCCTCGGCTCGGCTGCGTGGCTGGTGTCCGTGCCGTTCTGGGCGCGCCTCGGTGACAGGTTCGGCCTGCGGGCCGTGTTCGTGCACGGATCGGTCGTCCGCCTCGTCTGGTGCCTGGCCTTCTTCCCCATCGTCGACACCGGGAACGAGCCGGTCATCCTGCTGTTCATGGTGTCGATGGGGCTCGTCCTGGCCGTGACCAACGCACCCATCGGCACGTTGACCGCGGGGTTCTTCCCCGTGGAAGTCAGATATTCCGGTGCATCGATCAGCTATCAGATCGGTTCGCTGCTCGGCGGCGGCATCACGCCGCTGGTGGCCTCCGCACTGTTCACGACGACGCGATCGTCGTGGTCGGTGACGGCGTACCTCCTGGCGATCTCCGTGCTGAGCCTCGTGGCGTCGAGCGCGATTCCGCGCCGGGATGCCGCACCCGTCCACGAAGCGAGCGCTCCGGCCGAGGTGCGCTGAACCACGTCGTCGAACAACCGTTTTGGAAAGAGGGAAGATGGAACTCGTCATCCTGGGCAGCTCCGGCGGACCGCAGCCGAACCGCGAACGATCCGCTCCCGCGACGGCGATCGTGCGCGGCGACGACATCCACGTGATCGACTGCGGAAACGGCGTCGCGCGGCAGCTGGTGGCGGCGGGCCTCCGCCTGCGGAACCTTCGATCCGTGCTCGTGACGCACCACCACGTCGATCACAACGCGGATCTCGGGGCCCTGCTCCACCTGGCGTGGACCGCGGGCCTGGTCAGCCCCGTCGACGTGTGCGGACCGCCGCCGCTGGCGCGAATGGTCGAACTGCTCCTGGAGGCCGGCAGGCCCGACATCGAGCATCGCGAGCTGCTCGGCAGGCCGAAGCTCGCCGGACTGTTGCGCACCCGCGAAGTGGCGGAACCCGGGGTCGTCATCACCACGCCGACGATGACCGTCACCGCCGGCACGGCGCTGCATCCGCCGATGCCCGCCTTCGCCTACCGGGTCGACGCCGACGACTCCTCGGTGGTCGTGTCCGGCGACACCGCTGCCTCCGAGCAGGTCGCGGAACTCGCCAGGGGCGCCGACGTCCTCGTGCACGAGGTGTACTCGCCGAACCACCTCGACCGGCTGCTCGCGGGCACGAACGCCGGGGTCGCCGAGTTGCAGCGGCACTTCGCCCGCGCGCACACCGATGCCGAAAGCGCCGGGAAGATCGCGAAGCAGGCGGGTGTGCGCACCCTCGTCCTCTGGCACCTCATCCCGTACGACCTCGACGAGGACGAATGGATCAGGCAGGCGAGCCACCACTTCGACGGCGAGATCCTCGTCGCCCGGGACCTGATGCGGATTCCCGTCGAGTAGAGCGCCACAGCCAACGCGGTTCGGGCTCCTGACAACCTTCGGGGCATTTGGCAGGAGCCCGTGGCGGGTCCGGGTGTCCGAACCATCCGTCGTTGCGGTCGAATGTCACCCGCCCACTGGCGGATCCCGTCAGTCAGGCTCGAGTCGGTCGTGTTGGCGCCGATGCGGCAGTTGCGCCAGGTGGCGCCAGGATGCGTCAGTGGTGCAACGCGTCATCCAAGACGGAGGCGATGTCCGGGTGCCGGCTCTCGAAACCCGCTTCGGTCAGGCGGGTAGGGACGACCCGCAAGCTGCCCATGACCTCGGGAGCCACCTGACCCATGGCTACCCGAAGCAATCCGGTAGGGACACGCAGCAACGCTTGCTTCCCGATCGCGCTCGCCAACGCGCGGGTGAATGCCCGGCTTCGGATCGGGTTCGGCACGGCGATGTTGTAAGGCCCTTCGACTCCTGGACGGTCCATGAGAAACCGGATCGCGCGGACCGCGTCGGCGAGTGATGCGTAGCTCCAGAACTCGCTCCCGCTGCCCAAGGTGGCCCCCAGCCCCGCTCGGAACATGGGCAGCAGCCGGGGCAGGAATCCGCCGCAACGGGAGACCACCAGGCCAAGTCGCAAGTGGCATACGGCGATTCCCGCAGCACTCGCCGGGCTGGTCGCCTCCTCCCAGGCGCGTGTGACCGCGGGGAGGAAACCGTCCGCCACACCACCCGCGGACTCGCCCAGCACCTCGTCACCACGGTCGACGCCGTAAAACCGAATGCCGGAAGCCGAGAGCATCACCGGAGGTGGTCGATGCGCCGCCGCTGCCGCGACCGCAAGCGTGCGAGCACTATCGATCCGGCTGCGCAGTAGCAGGGACTTGTACCCTCGCGTCCAGCGCTGCCCACCCAGAGGTGCACCGGCCAGATTGACGATGACCTCGGCTCCCGCGACCCATGCCGGCCTGGGCTCGGCAACCGGGTCCCACCGCACTTCATCCGGCGACGCCGGCTGCCGCCGCACGAGCCTCCGGACCGTGTGGCCATCGCTTTCCAGTGATCGGCGCAGTGCCGTTCCGATCAGCCCGCCAGCTCCCGCCATGACCACGAGCATCACGCCACCGTCCCCGCACTAGCGGCCAACGCGACGACGAACGCGGTGCTGACCAGCCCCAACATGATCCACGCCTGCCACCGCAGCCGCCGGCGAAACCCCGCCAACTCGTTGGCGGAGGCGAAGACCCGTGCAGGCCAATGCCGCCACGAAACGTTGCAGAACACCGCACCGGCAGCCGCGTACAGCACGGCGACGGCGCCGTAGGCGACCATCCGCTGCGGCACGAGAGCGGCAAGGGCGGAGGTGGTCAGCAGGAGGGTGCAGATCATGCCCGCCACCGGCCACCGGTTCCCGCTCGCCAACTCGAGCAGGAAATCCTCACGTCGATGCTCGTCGGGAAAGAACCGCGCCACCCGCGGCTGAACCACCACCAGGCTGTACACCATCGATCCCAGCCACACAGCGGCGAGGGTCAGATGAACCAGAACGAGGATCGCGGCTAACGCTCCCACGGAGGTGGACATTCCCGAAGACTAATCATTCGGCCGATCTCACGTAGCCGGTTGAGCCGGACCGAAGTATCCCGGTCGCACCGAAGTGGTCACGGACCCGCCGCACCAGGGGGAGGGTTCTCCGGCCCGGGTGGGCGGTACGAGTCGGTGCCGGTTCCGGTTTTGCGCCACGTTCCGGTCGGCCGAACCGAGCCTGCGTCGCATCCGGCCGACGAGTCCACAATGTTTAATCTGGGATTATTGCCAGGGAACCGAGCTCAGATCCGTTACCTGTTGGCAATGAAATGTGATCGGGATCACTTAATAGCTAGTTGCAGTAGGTTATTGACCGCCATATTGTCCCGTTCGTGAACAATTTACTCAGGGCGGCCGCGATCGCCTCGACTCTTGCAATCGGTACCTTTGCAGGAGTCGGCCTCGCCGCCGCCGCCCCGAACATGACGACCACCGCGACCGTCGCCTCCGCGCAGGCGACCGGACTGCCCGACAACACCTGGTGGGGTGTGCCGAACGGCGCAACCGAAGCCGCGTACAACCTCTACGTTCCCGGTTACCAGTTCGGCTGCAATGGCGATCAGCGCCACAAGGGCCTCGACATCTCAGCCCCCACCGGAACCAACATCCACGCTTGGGGATCGGGCCAGGTCGTAGGCACCGGTTATGACGCCGGCGGATATCACCGCTGGATCCAGGTCTACTTCCCGTCGATCGACATGACGATGACCATGGGCCACCTGCTGGACGGTTCCCAGCTGCCTGTTGGCCGCACCTTCGAAGAAGGTGATGTGTGGGCGCAGGTCGGGACGACGGCGGACGGACTCACCTTCTCGCACGTCCATTACCGCGCCTCGCACGGCAACTGGGGCGCCTCGCCCATCGGCCCCTGCGACGATGTGGACCCGTTCGTGGTGTGGTCCTCTTTGGGCTTGCCCGCCTGATCCACATCTCCAGTGCGCCGCCAGGCGCATGCCGCTGCCGGCGACGATCAGTAGCTCCGAAGTGGAACTGGAGTCCTCCTGCGACCCCGGAGCAATTCGTCATCGCGGCCGGCTTGTTCGTGCAGTCCGTTCTTTTCGAAAGGTAATGACGTGGTGAACCGGAAAAATTCATTCAGGAGAATTGTCGGCGCTGTCGCGCCGGTGTTCATGGGCGCAACGTTCATGTTGGGGAGTGCGACGCCGGCTTCGGCCGCGGACGGCTACGCCCTGCCCTATCCCGCTGGTGAGTCGTACGTGGTGACCCAGGGGCCGGAGGGCACCTTCTCGCACGTCGGCCCGTACAACGAGTACGCCTGGGACTTCGGTCTTCCCGCCAACTACGAGGTGTCAGCCGCCCAGGGCGGGACCATCCTCGCGTCGGACTGGTCGCCGTACTGGCAGAACGGCATCGAGGTCATCATCCAGCACCCGAACGGCCAGTGCACCCACTACGCGCACCTCAACAAGGCGATCTACAACACCGGCGACCAGGTTCCGCAGGGGCGGGTCATCGGCTTGTCGGGGAGCACTGGAGCGTCGACTGATCCACACCTGCACTTCCAGGTGATCGACTGCAACACCCGCGTAGGCATTCCCGCCACGGTGCAGGGGCAGACGCCCGGCACCGGCACGTCGCCGGTGAGCGTGAACGCCCGAGCCTGACCGGCTGAACGCGGACGCGATCCTGTTGCACCTCCTTGCGGCCCAACAGGATCTGAACTGAACGAGCACGCAACGGCGGGGGTTGATCTCGAACGAGGTCAACCCCCGTCTTACGCGTGGAGGCGTCAACCGGAAGGTCGGCGCAGGCTCGTCGAGCGGCGCTGTCCTCTTCGGACCGGATGCATGGAATTGCCCTTCCTGGTCGAGAATGCGGTCATCCGGTCCGACCTGGGCGATCGTGACTCCGGTGATCCGGGCGACGATCGGATCTTCATTCGCGCGCGTAGACCTCCGCACCACCGACGTAGGTGGCCCGGACTGCGATCTCCGAGATCTGGTCGTGGGGCACCTCGAGCGGGTCGTCTTCGAGCACCGCGAAATCGGCGAGCTGACCGACGACCAGTGAGCCCTTCAGCCCTTCCTCACCGGTGCTGGCCGCTGATCCCGTTGTGTAGACCGACAGCGCCTCGGCCGGAGAGACCCGCTGCCCCGCGCCGACAACCGACCCATCCCAGCCGGTCCGCGTGACCATGCTCTGCACCGCCAGGAGGGGTTCCACCGGACCGCACGGATAGTCGGACGAACCGGCGACGGTGATGCCGGCGTCCAGGAAGGAGCGGTGGGCGAACATCCGCTCCACCCGGGCCTCGCCGTACCAATCGATCAAGTGCCCGCCGTGCTGGTGAACGTAGTTGCCGAACGGCACAGCGATCGCGGACAGGGCTCGGATCCGGCCGAGGATGTCGTCGTCCACCAGGCTGCAGTGCTCGATGCGGTGCCGCAGACCAGGTTTCGGCATTTCCCGGTGGGCGCGTTCGAGTTCGTCGAGCACGAGCCGGATCGCCCTGTCCCCATTGGCGTGGACGCAGACCCGGTTGCCATCGCCGTGCACCGCCCGGACGATGCCGGCGAGTTCCTCCCGCGTGAGCACCTGGATGCCGTGATCGCCAGTGCCGTGGTGCGGCTCGTCGAGCAGGCACGTCCGGCCGCCGACCGCGCCATCGGCGAAGGTCTTGACGCCGACGAACCGAAGCCCGGCGTCCCCGAAGCCCGAACGAAGGCCGAGCCGGCGCAAGGTGTCGTAGTGCTCCGCGGCCAGGAGGAACCCGACCCTCATCGTCAGCAGCCCCTGCTCCCGCGCCGCGGCGAAGAGGCGGATGTCGTCTGGCCCCACGAGTGCGTCGCACACCGATGTCACGCCGGCCGCGTGCCAGCGGCGCACCACGCGTCCAAGCGCCTCTACGCGGTCGTCGAACCGGGACTGCGGTACGACTGGACCCCCCGCCGCATCGACGTGACCGTAGGCGAATTCGTTCAACGCGCGTTCGTAGAGGACGCCGTCGAGCCGCCCGGTCGCGTCGCGGCCGTACTCGCCACCACTCGGAGGTAGCGACTCATCGGTGATGCCGCCTGCGGCCAGCGCTGCCGAGTTGACCACACCCCAGTGACAGGCGACGTGCAGCACGATCGCCGGGACATCACCGGTGACCTCGTCCAGGTCCCAACGGGTAAGTCGGCGCCCCTCGGCCATCCGCGCATCGTCGTAGCCGAAGGCTTGGACCCAGCCGTCCACCGGGTCGCGCCTTGCAGCGGCCCCGACCTTCGCGGTCAGCTCCGCGAGGGAGGACACCTCCGCGGGGGACACGTCGACCTGGAGCTCGCTGTCGGCGGCCATCGACAGGTGCACGTGCGCGTCGTTGAAGCCAGGGGTGACAACTGCGTCGCCCAGATCCACGAGCCGCGCGAGAGGCAGCGACCGCCGAAGGTCGGCCGCATCGCCCACCGCAACGATTCTGTCCCCGAGCACTGCGACCGCGTCAGCGGATGGGGAGGACGGCGTGATGACCCGACGCGCACGGAAGATGCGCGGCTCGGCTGACGAATGCATGCGATTCCTTCCAGGTTTTCGGTGCTGAGAAAGCTGGGACCGCGCCTGCCGGCGTGTTCACGTCTACTGGCGCGTAGGGGTTGTCGCACCGAGTCTCATGCGGGCGCATCGCTGGCGCGAAGGTCCGAGTTGTCCGGCAGATCCGCAACGCCTTGGGACTTCGCGGTCCTGCGGCCCAGCGCTGCCACGCACACCAAGGTCAAGACGATCAGCCCGACGTGGTAGGCGACGACCAGGCCGATCCCGCCGCTGGAGAGCAGGGACTGCGCGATGAGCGGGACCGAGCCGCCGATCACCGTTGCGGAAAGCTGGTAGGCCAACGAGATTCCGGTGTACCGGATCCTGGCGGGGAACGCGTGCGTGAGGAAGCCGGCGAGGACGGCGAAGTAGGCCGGCGCGACGATGTTGATGACGACGATGCCGATGACGATCTTGCTCCCGTCACCCGTGCTGACGAGCAGGTAGAAGACCGGGGTGAGGAGGGCGCTCGCCGCCAGGGCCACGATCATGAACCGCGTGGCGCCGACGCGGTGCGCGATCAGCGCTGCCACCGGTTGCGCGCAGAACTGGATGACGGTGCCCACCAGCAGGGCCGACAAGATCGTCTCCCGGGTCACGCCGAGCTCGGTCGTGGTCCAAGCGATCAGGAACGCGTTCAGGAAGTACGCTGCGCCGATCCCGATAGCCGATGCCCCGATTCCCAACAGGACTGCGGCCGGGGCCGTCCGCAGCACTTCGGCCGCCGGCGCCTTGACGATCTCGCCGCGTCGCTTGGCCGCCAAGAACTCCGGCGACTCGGCCACGGTCAGCCTGATCACCAGGCCCACCACCAGCAAGACCGCAGACACGAGGAACGGGACACGCCACCCCCAGGCGGCGAAGTCCTCGGCTGACAGCCGGCTCACGCCCAGGAAGACCAGGGTCGCCAGCAGGCCACCCGCCGGCGAGCCCTGCTGGGCGAAGGCGCCGAAGAGGATTCGACGGCTCGGTGGCGCGTGCTCAGCCGCGATCAGCACAGCTCCTCCCCATTCACCGCCGAGCGCCAGGCCCTGCACCAATCGGAGCAGGATGAGGAGGGCCGGGGCAGCCATCCCGATCGAGGCATAGCTGGGCACCAGACCGATGGCGGTACTGGAGACGCCCATGAGGACCAGCGTGGTGACGAGCGTCTTCTTGCGGCCGATCCGATCGCCGAGATGACCGAAGACCACGCCTCCCAGCGGCCGGGCCAGGAAACCCGTCCAGAAGGTCGCGAAGGACGCGAGCAGACCGGCTACCGGTGACGCCGTGGGGAAGAAGACCTCCCCGAAGACGAGCGCCGCAGCGGTTCCGAAGATGAAGAAGTCGTACCACTCGATCGCGGTGCCGATGAACGATCCGAGGCCCGCCCGGCGGGCTGCGCGGAGATCAGAAGAACTGGACATGCCGTCTCCTCGACGACGAGAGCGTTGAGGCTCGGTGACCGGAACGGGATCTGATTCTGGGCGCATCTGGCATAGCCGTCTAATGCCCGTTAACATCGCTGCCCATACCTCGGAGGCATGGTGGAGATCAGAGTTCTGCGGTACTTCCTGGCAGTGGTCGACCAAGGCTCCATCACGGCGGCCGCGCGCGATGTCCGAATCGCACAGCCTTCGCTCTCCCGCCAACTGCGCAACCTCGAACGCAGCCTGGGAGTGGAACTCTTCTCACGCACGCCCGGGCCGCGAAAGCTCACCGCCGCCGGGGAGCGCTTCCTGCCCCTCGCCCGTGACCTGGTGGCCCGGGCCGACCGCACGCTGAGCGCGGTCAGGACCATGACCCAGGGGCACGACGTGCCGTTGACCGTCGCCGCACCCCCGACCACGATCGCCGACTTCCTGGCGCCCTACCTCGCCGACCGAGGCGCCGCCTCGTCAATTCGCGACATCCTCGAACGCGACGCGCGCAGCGTGTACGACGTCGTTGCGCGCGGAGATGCCGATCTCGGCGTCGCGCCCATCCCGCCACCCGGATCGATGGAATCACGCGTCGTGGGTCACGCCCCCGTGCTCGCACTGGTGCCACCAACCCACCCGCTGGCGCGAATCGGCGAAGTCGAGCTGACCGAGCTCGTCCACGAGCAACTGATCCTGATGCATCCCGTCAACGCGGGTCGACTGGCGCTCGACGCGGCTGCCGCACGCGAGGGTCTGGTCTACAACGAGCCGCGAGTGGTTTCGACAACCGTCGTGGCCCGTGCCTTGGCAGCCTCGGGCCACGGGATCGCCGTGCTCACCGACAAAGCGATTTTCGGACTCAGCCCGGTCGCCATCCGGGTGGGCGAGAGCCTGCTCTCCGTGACCCTGTACGCCGGCTGGGACAGGACCCACTGGGCCGGCGCACAGGTAGCCGCGCTCGTCGACTCGGTCTCCCGGTTCCACCGAGAAGTGCTCGCACGCATCCGTCTCTTCGAGAACGCACCGGCCGACCGCTCGGAGTAACAGCCCGAGGTTGCCCTTACCACGAGACCTTCCCACGGCGTGCCCGCCGACGATTCCGCGCCACCCGAATGCCGTCCACAGGAGACAGTGACCTGCGAAAAACGAGAAACCGCAGGACGAACGGTGCAACTCACTACCGTTCAGCGCAGTACAACGCGCTCCCTGGACCGGCGCCCGCTGGCGCTTCCCTGGCCGGGGTGCCTGCGGGCAAGCCGGGTCGGCCGTGGTCGGCCTGCTCCAAGAACGGAGAGCTTCGTGCTGGAGTACTCAGTCAATCAGTGATGTCCACCAGAACCAGGTCGATTCGTGCTCTCCTGCCTGATGTGCGGACCGGGTGCGTCATGCTGCGCCCAGCAGGTGGGCGGCGTCGGTGTACTGGGCGAGCTTGCCGGGGTCGAGGTCGATGCCGAGGCCGGGTTCGTCAGGGATGGCGAGCATGCCGTCGTCGTCGAGTTGCCAGGGCCGAGCGGTGAGGTCGTCGATGTACGGCGATCCGGTGACGTACTCGACGAGGTCCGTGTCGGGCAGCGCGGACGCGAGCTGGAGATCGGTCGCGAGGCCGACGGCGGTGTTCCAGCCGTGAGGGATGAGCTTGACACCGTGATCGTGGGCCGCCCACCCGATGCGCCGCAGCTCGCTGGTGCCGCCGACCTTGGTGACGTCGGGCTGCACGATGTCGAGCGCGCCGGCCTCGATCCACGGGTGGAACGACTGCCGGCGAGTCAGCACTTCTCCGCCGGAGATCGCGACGAGGGCGAGGCGGCGCAGGTGTGTGTAGTCGTCGAGCGCGTCCGGAGGCAGGGGTTCCTCGAACCAGGCGACGTCGTAGTCGCGCAACATGTGTGCGGTGCGCAGTGCCCACTTGTATCCCTGGGTCCAGGCGCTGTCGCTGGCGCCGGCGTCGACCATGAGCATCGCGTCGGGTCCGATGGCGTCGCGTGCGGCCGCGACGATGCGCTCGTCGAGGCGCTCATCGGTGCGGCCGAACGGCCCCCAGCCGATCTTGAACGCCGTCCAGCCGGCGTTCCGCAGTTGGAGCAGGTGGTCGCGCAGCGGTTCGGGCTGGTCCATGAGCAGGGAGGCGTACGGGCGGACACGCTCGCGATAGCGGCCGCCGAGGAGACGGCCAACCGGTTGGCCGGTGACCTTGCCCAGGATGTCCCACAGCGCGGTGTCGATGCCACTGATGGCGTGTGTGATCGATCCACCACGCCCCATCCAGAACGTGCTGCGGTGCAGCCGCTCACTGGTGCGCTCGGGCTCCAGCGCGTTGGAACCAATGATCAGGGGACGCAGCACCTCAAGCGCGCCCCGCACCAAGTTCTCGCTGGTGAAGACGCTGCCGATGCCGACCAATCCGTCCTCGGCGTGGACGGTGACGAGGGTGTGCACCACATCGTCCTGCATCAGCTCCTCTTGCCAGCCTCCTTCAGGTGTCGCGCCGCGCAGTCCGGTGGCCCTGACCTCGATGATCTTCACTGTTTCCCTTTTCGCGGTGTAGTGGTGTTCTGATGCGTGGTCAGCTTCGCGGCAGGTACTGCCCTGCACGGGTGCCGAGGTGCTGTCCGTCGTGGACGACGAGCCGGCCGTTGACGATCACGTGGGGTACCCCAGCCGCGTAGCGCCCGGTGAACGCGAACGTGTCCTGGGCTGCGAGAGCCTTGAGATCGAGCACGGCGAGATCGGCGTGCGCTCCCACTTGGACGCGCCCACGCCCGTGCAGTGCGAAGCGGTCGGCGACCATCGAGGTCATCTTCCGCAGTGCCTCCTCGAGGGTGAGGGTGCCGGCCCGCAGGACGTGGTGCGCGATGTAATGGGTGTGGCCGGTGAAGAAGAGCGGGTGGCGCGTGCGTTCGGCGAGAGGTCCGTCGGTGCGGCTGGTGAACCCGTCGACGCCGAGGCAGAACAGCGGATGGGCAATCGCCTCGGCGACGTGCTCGGGGGTGAACAATCGACCCATCAGCTGCACGGCGTGCATGTCCGCCCCGGCTGCCTGGAGGACATCGAAGAACGCGTCCCAACAGTCCTGTCCCCGGTGCCCGGCTATCTGCGGGAAGGACAAGCCCTCCAGTTCCGGTGTCGCCGGACTGGTCGCGAGGACGACGCGGTCCCACTGTCCCTTGTGCACGAACCGCCAGTACCGGTCGCAGTCGCCACGCAGCCGACCCCGAATCTCGGCGTCATCCAGTAGCCGTGCGGTCTGGGCAGGACCGTCGGCGAGAATCCATCCCGGCAGCAAGCCGGTGGCGAGGCCGATGCCGTGCGGGTAGGGAGTCATGTCGGCAAGCACGTCCATCCCCGCCTTCCGCTCGGCGGCGAGTCGGCCGACGGCCTCCTGCCAGGCATCCGGCGACGCGCCGGTGTCGTGGCGAACATTGAGATGCGACAGCTGCGCACGAAGGTTGTTGCGCCGTGCGACGGCGAGGAACTCATCCACGGCGTCGAGGAGGTGGGCGTCGCGGTTGCGGATGTGGCTGGCGTAGATGCCGTCGTACCGGGAGAGCGCGGCGGCGACGCCGGTGAGCTCATCGGTGGTCGCATCACGCCCGGAGCCGTACTCCAGGCCGCTCGACATCCCGAGCGCCCCCGCGTCCATCGCCTCCTCAAGGTGTCGGACCATCCGCGTGACGCCGTCGGCGCCGGCGCCGGTACCGCGTACCGCGGCTGCATCGCGCAGAGCCGTGTGCCCGACGAACCACGCCAGATTCTGAGATGTTCCCCCGTCGTGACGATGCACGACGTCGAGCAGATCTGCGAAGCGGCGCCACGTGACCTCTCCGTCGTACCCGTACGCGCTCAGCGCGTTGCGGGCCGCGTCGACGCCAGCCGGAGCGACGGGCGCGTATGTGACGCCGCAGTTGCCGACGACCTCGGTCGTCACGCCCTGGCGGATGGTGCTCTGGGCATCGCGGTTGCCGAGGACCGACCAGTCGCTGTGACTGTGCGGGTCGATGAAGCCGGGGGCAACGGTCAACCCCGTGACATCGATGCGTTGCCCCGCCTCGGCGCGCAGACCGCTCTCGACGGCGACTACTCGCCCGTCCTTGACAGCGACGTCTGCCACCCGTGCGGGTGCGCCCGTGCCGTCGACGAGCTTCCCGCCGAGCAGGACGAGGTCGACGACGGGAGCGACGACCGCGGGCATCAGCGGAGCTCCTGATCGTGACGGTCTCGCACGCGGCTGAGGAAGGCGAGCGAGATCAGCGCCCCGAAGGTGAGGTAGAACGCTGGGGCGACGTCGACACCGGTCGATGTCGCGAGGAACGTGTTCACGAAGGGCGCAGTGCCACCGAAGACCGCCACGCCGATGTTGTACGAGCTGGAGAACGCGGTCGAACGGACTCGAGTGGGGAACAACTCGATGAACATCGCTGCCATCGGGCCCGAGACCGTGGCGAACAAGACGACGAAGACGACCTGGCCGAGGAAGGCACCGGCGATGGTGCCGCTGGCGACGAGCGCGAAGACCGGGTAGGTGCCGAGCGCGAAGAGCGCCATGGCGCCCACCATCAGCTTCTTGCGTCCGACGCGGTCTGACAGGGCACCCGCGGCGATGATCAGCGGCACTTCGATCAGCAGAGCTACGACGTTGGTCGTCAGGGCATCCGCCAGGGGAAGGGCGTCGACGCCGGCCAGGAACGCCGGGAAACTGGTCGCCGTGTACCCGTAGAGGGTCACGCCGAAGACGATGCCGAGCACGAGCAGCCAGTTGCGGCGCGTTGGTGTTCGCCACTCGTCGTCGGCGGCAGGGACATCGTTCGTGCTCTGCTGATGCGAGCGCACGTCTTCGCCGAGCTCTCGGTAGGCCGGGGACTCGTCGAGCTTGAGGCGGACGAACAGCCCGATCACCGCGACGACGCCGCCGACGAGGAACGGGACGCGCCACCCCCACGCGTCGACTGCCTGCTCGGGTATGACTCGGACGATGACGGTGGCAATGCCCGTCCCAAGCAGGAATCCGGTAACCGTCGATGCCTGCACGATGCCTGAGAACAACCCACGCCGACCAGTGCGCGCGTGCTCGAGGAGATACGTCGCCCCGCCGGTCCACTCGGCGCCCACCGCCAGACCCTGGATCATCCGCAACGCCACGAGCAGCGCCGGGGCGAGCAAACCGACCGAGGCGTACGTCGGGAGCAGACCGATGAGCAGGCTCGAGACGCCGACGATCACCATCGTCAGAGCGAGCATGCTCCGACGGCCGGCACGGTCGCCGAGACGACCCAGGAAGATCGCGCCGAGGGGGCGGCACACGAATCCCACCGCATACGAGGCGAGGGCCACCAGCAGCGAGACCGTCGGATCGTCCGTCGGGAAGAAAAGGCGTCCGATGACAGCGGCCATCGCGCCGTAGATCGCAAAGTCGTACCACTCGAGCACCGTTCCCAGCACCGCCGCGGTCGTGACCTTGCCCGGTACTCGATGGCCGGTGTCCGTGCGCCTCTGCCGTGCTGATGTCCCTAGCTTCATTGCCCAGCCTCTCCATGGGACTCCCTGACGAGACGCTGACAGTAGGTCGCAAATGGCAGATGGTCAACCATCGGCCATCTGCTAGGCTGAGACGCCCGACCAAGGAGTCCTGCACGATGTCCGCACTGCCTGCTTCGCCACCCGAGTCGAGGCGCGACTGGGTCCTGCGCAACCTGCGCGAACGCATCGCCTCGGGTGAACTCGCCGCCGGCGAAAGGCTCGTCGAGCGCGACATCTCAGCGAACTACGGCATCAGCCGCGGACCGGTCCGCGAAGCGATCATGGTCCTCGAACAAGAGGGCCTCGTCGTCTCGCACTCCTATCGCGGTGCCGTCGTCGCAGAGATCCCCCAGACGGAGATCTCCGAGATTCTCGTGCCGATCCGCCTCGTCATCGAGAAAGTCGCGTTCCGCGATGCGGCGAAGGCGGGGAACGAGGAGCTCCGCGCTGCGCTCGAGGTGATCGTTCAGCAAATGGAATCAGCGGCTCACCCGCTCGACGCGCGACGTCTCGCGGACCTCGATGTCGCGTTCCACGAGACCGTGATCGCGGCCATGCGGCACACGCAGTCGCTGCAGATCTGGCGCACGATCCAGCCTCGGGTGCGGGCATACTTCCTCCGCGACGCCCCACACCATGACAGCCCGCACGCCGTGGTCGAACAGCATCGCGCACTCCTCGACGCCCTCAGCTCCGGCGACCCGCAACGCGCCGAGGCCGAGATCACCGAGCACATCGGCACCTACCTCGACTGATGGCACGACGTCAGCGGCGTGCCGCTGCGACGGCCATCAGAGTCTGCCGAGAATCCGAGGTGATCGCCTCCGCCGGGCGAAGCACTGCGCCGGCTCGGCAAAGATCGCCTCGGCCTGGTCGACGTTGCCCTCGCCGAGCGCGGCGGTGACCGCTTCGCTGCACACGCGCGCCTGGGCGGCATCCTGAACGAGTACCGACACGCATCCTGATCTCGATGGATGACATTCCCGGCAAGCGCAGGGCCATCGGGTCATCCGCGTTCCCCGGGCCTCACCGGTAGCGGATGACGTGCACCGCCAACGGATCCTGGTCGAAGGTGGGCAGGCCGTCCTCCGCCATCGAGTCGACCAGCCGGATCTCGCCACCATCGTTGACCGCGACCAAGAGGTTGCCGACGGTTTCCCGACCGCGCGCGTCCTGGCGGCGGATCCACACCAGCGCCCGCGAATCCTGCGGCGAGTCGGCCATCTCCGTCAGTGCCTCGCCCCAGCTGCGGTGCTCGGTGGAGCTCAGCGGGGCGCCCAGCTCGCGCATCGTCGGCGCGTACCAGGCGGCCGCCCCGGGCGCCGGGGGCCGGCCGATTCCGTCTCGTCCGGCATCCCATCCGGACATGTAGGACCACGGGTCATTGTTGGGCAGGCCGAACGGTGCCTGGCCTGCTTCCTTGGGCACCACCAGCGCGGCGTCCAGCATCTGGTCCTGCCACTCGCCGGTGTCCAGGAACCGCTGCGTGGTGCACGCGAACAGCCAGCCGCGTTCGGTTTCGTCTTCGTCGCCGGGCCCTACGACGACGACCGGCTCCGGGTAGGTGTGCTCCAGCCAGCTGTTCGCCTTGTCCAGCGCGGCCTGCAAGTTCGACGCCGGCGCCTCCCAGGGAACCGTGAGGTTCGCTGATTCGGTCACCACCGGGCGGAAGAACCGCGCGACCACGAGCTGACCGATCTCGTCGTCGTTCAGCCGGGCCAGCGAACCCCGCTGCCCGTCCAGGAACACTGCCTGGTTCTCGTCCTGGAAGCCGTACAGCAGGTGGCCGGTGAGCTCGGCGCCGGACAGCTGCCGACGCAGCCACACCGCGGTGCGCGTGCCCGGACCGCCCTCCAGCAGCGCCGATGTCACGTCCGCCCACGTGGAGGCGGTGAACACCTCGGCGCCCGGGAAGTGCGCGGCCAGCATCCGTTCCCACCAGCCGGGCGCCTCATCCGCCGGTGCCCACGGCAGCGCCGAGGCCGGCCGGCGGTCCACGGCGGCGTCCGTCGCGACCAGGCAGCCGCGCGCGTTGACCCGCCACCGCCACGGCTCGGGGTTGAGATCCATCGCCAGCGCCGCGTTCAGCTCCTCGTCCAGCGGGTCGGCGTTGGAGACCGGGAACGGCTGCCCGCCGTCCTTGGGCACCGCGATCGTGGCGGCCAGCAGCGGCTCGGCAGAGCCGCCCGCGTAGTCACAGCCGAACAGCTGGGTCCGTTCACCGTCGAGCAGGGGCTGGTCATCGATGAGGGTGACCAGACCCCCGTACATGCGTTCCAGCCACTCCGCTGCCCTGTTGGCGGGGTCGTCGCTCATCGTCACCTCGGTATGTCTCGTCCGGCAGCTCGATCTCTGGTCCGCCAGGGGGTCGCTCCGGCCTGCTGGAACAGCCGTCGAGCACGCCCATCATGGGCCAAGATCCCGGGCTTCGGCGCCTGCCCGCACGCGTCATACGGGAAAACCCCCACCGGCACGGCGCTTCGCCGGGAGGCCGGTGAAATCTGCTCGAACGCCAGGAACTTGAACACGCTCTCGTTCACCGAGGTGGAACCGGATCCCGCCTTGCACGCACCGATCGCGTTGTTGTTCTGCACCCTCGACGGCCGCGACCACTAGCTCCGGCCCGGCATCGGGAGAACAGGCCCGACCGGACGGTCGTCGTCGACCTCCTGGTAACCAGCTATGTACTCCAACCGGACTCCGCCGATAAAAGTCACTTCCTCCTGTTCCGGATAAGGTGACGCGATGCCGAGCGTGGCATTGACATCGATCCCGCCGGGCGCATTGATCAAGTACATGTATCGGTAGCCGCTCGCCGACACGGTGGGGTTGACATCGCGCACACGTGTCATCGCGTACGGATTCCGCGCAGTGCTGAGGAAGTTCGTGTCGGTAGGACCCATGCACGCGTATTCCGCCAGGTGACGGTCCGCTCCGGTCACTGGCCCCTTTGGCCGCAGTCCACCTTCCTCCACCACTTGTTCGGGGGTTTTCTTGTTCAGGTGGTAGAGCATGTTGTCGTCTTGCCGCCACAGCGCATAACGAGGCGCTTCGCCGAAAACCGTGCCGGGCATCGCGACTTCCGCCGGATTCACCGGCGGCCTGCTGGAGAGGCTCGACGAGGATGCTGGTGGGTCGGTGACTCGAAACAGGCTGTAGGCGATGGGCCTTCCGCTGGTTGAGCCGACATACCATTCGAACACGGGGACATCGGTCATCGCAGTGTACAAGCGGCCGTATTCGTCGGTCACGTAATTGCCCATCGGCACCCGATCCACCCGCATGCCGAACAGGTTCGCGCCTCTGTGCCACACGATATCCGGGCCGTACTCGGCTCCTCCGCTGATCTCCCAGCGGCCGTTGGCCGCCCGGCTGTGCACCGGTAGCCCGGCCTCGGTGAAATCGTCCGGCGCGGGATACGGCTCCGGAGGGGGCAACGGCACCGCTCCGGTCCGGATGCGCAGGCCGTTGCCGATTTCGTGATCCGGGGCGTGCTCCCCGGCTGACGCCCCCTCGGCGCTATCGCGACCCGTCGGCCAGTCGACCAGGCGGAGTCCGAACGGGCGCCCGGACATGGACCCCACCATGAGTTCGGGGTCCACTCGCACGCCGTCCATCGGCAACGAGTCAAGGCTGGGGAGCGGCAGGAATCCGACCACGTTGTCCTGCGTCGCATCCGCCATGACGCCCCGCGCCTGGTCGACGAAACTGACTGTCCCGTCCCAGCTCCGCTGGACCATGACGCCGTGCAGCATGCCGCCCCGTGCCTGCACCAGCACTGCACCCCAGACGCTCTCCGGCTGCTGGCTGGTGCGCTCCGCAGCCTCGGCGAACGACCGGTTCATGTGCGCCACGACGTCGCCGAACGTCGCCGTCACGGCGTTCGCGTCCAGCTGACGCTCCAACCACCGCACGGGCCGCGGGCGATCGGCCGGCGCGATGTGCACCCACGGTGCATCGCTGTTCTGGCCCGACCTGGCGGCCGGGGCACTGGTCAGCGTCCGCTCCGTCGCGAGCAGCGCCTCCGGGCAGTTCTCCGTGTACCCCTGCAGCCTGCGCAGGTACGGCGACCCGTTCACCCGCCACACGCTTGAGAACTGCACCTGCAGATGGCTCCGGGAGTCGTCCGTCGTCAGGAAGTTCCGTGCCGTGACCACCGTCTCGTCGTAGGCGGGCAGGTGCGGCGTGGATTGCGGCGAGGAGTCGTACTCGGGAGGCTCCGCCGGAACCGACGCCGGTTCGGCATTGCCCGTTGCTACGTCGTAGCGCGGAGGCGGTGCGTCCGGATCGTCCCAGCGCCTGCCGTCGGTGCGTGCGGCAGCGGATCGCAGGGTGTCGCCGGCGCCGCGGGCCCGCGCCCACTCGCTGCTCTTGCCGTATCGCTGGGCAAGCTGGTCCACGGTGTACCGGGCACGCAGCGCGGCGGTCGCGGCAACCTCGTCGCCTGCCACCTCGTCGATGTAGGCCTCGACCTCAGCGCGCCTGATTCCGTACCGGGACGCGATGTCCGAGGTAGGGACCTTGCTGTGCAGGCTCGCGGAAAGCCGCACCTCGGCTCGCACGACGTGATCGAAGGCGTCCCAGTACCGCTCGCGGGGGACGCCGAAGAGCCGCGCCATTCCCTCATCAAGGGAGTCCGGCGCGGACTTCCTGGCCAGGTGTTGGAGCCTGAGGCGCAGAGCGGTGTCGATCTGGTCGCGTGCCCACTCGTGGGACTTGTCGTACCGGAGGGCCAGCTCGGTATCGCCGATGGGCGAGCTACCGACGCCGGCGCGGAGGTCCCTCTGCGCCGCATTGGCGATCGACGCCTCGGCCTTGGCCAGGCTGATGCTGTACCGGGCGGCCAGACCCCGGGCGGTAACCGGGCGTGTTTTCTCGGCCCCCCGCCGCGCGGCATGCCGCGCGGCACGACCCATGACCCGCTCGATGACGGGCGCATCGAGAATCCGGGTTCGTGCCCAATCGGTACTCATACCGTACTTCGCGGCCAAGTCCTGCACCGTGTAGCGCTGCCGGCGTCCCATCGCCCCGACCACATCGGCGTGGGCGGCCGCGTTGATCTGAACCTGAGCCCATTCCGGAGTCCGGCCGAAGCGCTCGACCAGCGCCTCCGCGCTCAATGGTGCACGGCGATCCGCCGCCGCGCGCACCGCCGACCGTGCCTGCTTTTCCGTTTCTCCCGCGGGAGCCGGATACGGGCCGTCCGCCGGAACTCCGGTGCTCCTGCCCACCTCGGGGAGTCTCGTGGACAGGAACTGCTGGGCTTGCTCGGGGTGCAGCCGCAGCGAAGATTCCCGCGCGAGGACGTCGAACGCCCACTTGAGACCTCTGCCGTACCGCGCGGCGACCTCGGTCGCGGTGTAGGGCCAGCCACCGCAATCGACCGCTTCGCGGACATCCGCCAGCGCCGCGGACTTGGTCACCCGCTCCGCCAGCCGGGGCTCGATGCGGTATTTGGCGGCCAGCTCGTCCCTGGTGTACCGCCGGCCGTTGTCCGCCGACTCGCGCACATCCGCCACCATCGCGGCCGTGATCACGTGACCGGCCACATCCTTGGGAAGGCCGTACTTCCCACGCAAGGCCCTCTCGGTGATCGGGTCCCCGGCGTCGGCGGCCCGGCGCACGTCCGCCAGCGCCACGGCCTCGACCACGCCGTTCAGCCGATCCTGGCTGATCCCGTATGTCGTGGTCAGTGCCCGGAGTTCGTCCTTCCGGTTACTTCCCACGGCCATCCGCACGTCCTGGAATACCGCGGGCTCCACCAGGTCGAAGGCGTGTTCCTCGCTGATGCCATGGGTTTTCATCAGCCTGTCGACCCGCAGCGAGGAGCCCCCACCGGAATCCCCGCGCCGTGCCATGCCACCGAGCCCGAACCAGCCCCCGGCCGGCGTGCCGACCAGCATGTCCGGGTCCATCCGCGTCCGCTCGCCGGGCATCGGCGTCGAACCATGAGCGGTCAACGGCAGGAAACCGATCACGTTGTCTCCGCCCGCATCGGCCATCGTCTCCAACTGCGGATCAACGAAGTGGACCACACCATCGGATCCAACCCGAACCAGCACAGCATGCGCCATGCCTTCCTCGCCCCGCATCAGCGCCGCACCCCAAATGCGCTCCGGCCGCCCATCAGTGCGCTCCACCGCGTCATCGAACGACCGGCTCATGTGCCTCACGACAGCATCGAAATCCGCACGCACCGCAGGGGCACCGAAACGCCCTTCCAGCGACCTGATCGTCTCCGGCTCACCAGCCTCCGCCACGACCGTCACGCCACCCGACAGCCTCTCATCCGAAGCCACCAGCACCAGCACACAATTCAGGAGGCGATCCCGCTCGCTTCCCTCATCACGCTTGTTCACCCCCACGAACTCGGGGAAAAATACCCGGAAATAATCCGCCGCGCCCTCGACGTCCCCACCAAAACTACGAACCGTCATCACCACCGGCGAAGCGAACTCGTCCCTGTCAGGCTCAGTGAACACCGACGAACCATCCGAATCGGAATCGGACTCACCACCATCGAACCCGCCACCCACGTCCACCATGGACACATCACCATCGGGCTCAACATGGACCCCACCCACAGGCCCACCGGCAGGCTCACCACCGAAATCATCGGCGAACCCGTCGTCGGCCCAGGCAGCCTCCGGTTCGGGTTCGGTGTCCGGATTGTCGGCGAACCAGACGTCGGCCCAGTCGGCTACTACCGGTAGGGGTTCGGGTTCGGGGTCGGGTTCGGGTTCGGTATCCGAATCCGCCGGAACGTGCCTAGCGGACCGCAAGTGCCGCACCGCCTCGGCGCCGCTGATATCGAAATCCCTGACAAGTTCGCCAACCGTGACCGAGTCTCCACTGAGCCCCGCCGTCCGCGCATGGGCCAACGCCGCCGCACCGACCTCGGCCTTGGCCGCAACGTGCTTGATCCCGTACTTCGCCGCCAGCACCCTGGCTCCCCCACCACCCCGCGCATCAGCACGAACGGCGGCGGCTATACAGGCGTTCCCCCACCCGAGGTCGAGCTCACTCCGGGACGTCTCGTCGTTCCAGAGCCACATGCCGTACTTCTCGGCCAGCCCTTCAGCGACATACGGCCGGCCTTCCCTCGCGGCCTCCCTCGCGTCGTCGACCGCCGCATCGCCGACCAACTGCTCGGCCTCCTCGATAGTCAGATTGTGGCTGAAAGGGAGGTCGGCGATGCTGAACGGGTTGCCGGCGTCCGCTGCCCGGCGGACATCGGCCAGCTGAGCCCGGTGCAACACCTCCGCGCCACGCCCACCGAGATCGAACCAGCGGTTCAGGTGCCATGCGGTGACCCAGCTTGCGCGATTCCCGCCTTCGGTCACGTAGTCGATCGCGACAGTCTCGACCCGGCGCCGGGCCCAATCGGCATTCCTGTCGTACTTCACGGCAAGGTCATCGACGGCAATGCGCTGGTTGGCGTCCGCACCGGCCCGGATGTCCCGGTCCGCAAGGGCATCGACCTGGTCATCGACCGACCTCCCGACCAGCAGACTCGGCGCCCCGACCAACAGGTCCGGGTCCATCGGATCGCCCTGCATCGGCGTCGAGCCGTGGGCGGTCAGCGGGAGGAAACCGATCACGTTGTCCAAACCCGCATCGGCCATCGTCTCCAACTGCGGATCAACGAAGTGGACCACACCATCGGACCCAACCCGAACCAGCACAGCATGCGCCATCCTTCCCAGGCCCCCCACCAGCGTCGCACCCCAGATGCTCCCCGGCTGCCGACCAGTGCGCTCCACCGCGTCATCGAACGACCGGCTCATGTGCGCCACGACATCATCGAAATCCGCTTGCACCGCACGAGCGTCGAAACGCTCTTCCAGCGACTCGATCGTCTCCGGCCAACCAGCATCCGCCACGACCGTCACGCCACCCGACAGCCTCTCATCCGAAGCCGCCAGCACCAGCACGCAATTCAGGAGGCGATCCTGATTGCTTCGCTCATCACGCGGCCCGTTCACCCCCAAGAACTCGGGGAAAAATACCCGGAAATACTCCGCCGCGGCCTCGGCGTCCCCGCCAAAACTGCGAGCCGTCATCACCACCGGCGAAGCGAACTCGTCCCTTTCAGGCTCAGTGAAGACCGACGAACCATCCGACGCGGAATCGGAATCGCCACCATCGAACTCGCCATCCGCGTCCACCATGGACACATCGCCATCGGACTCCACACGGACCCCACCCGCCGAACCATGATGCGGTCCACCCACAGGCCCACCAACAAACCCACCAACAGGACCGCCGTCGAAATCATCGTCGTCCGAGTCGGAGAACACCTCCCGTTCGGGTTCGGTGTCCGAATCCGCCGGAACGTGCCTAGCGGACCGCAAGTGCCGCACCGCCTCGGCGCCGCTGATATCGAAATCCCTGACAAGTTCGCCAACCGTGACCGAGTCTCCACTGAGCCCCGCCGTCCGCGCATGGGCCAACGCCGCCGCACCGACCTCGGCCTTGGCCGCAACGTGCTTGATCCCGTACTTCGCCGCCAGCACCCTGGCTCCCCCACCACCCCGCGCATCAGCACGAACGGCGGCGGCTATACAGGCGTTCCCCCACCCGAGGTCGAGCTCACTCCGGGACGTCTCGTCGTTCCAGAGCCACATGCCGTACTTCTCGGCCAGCCCTTCAGCGACATACGGCCGGCCTTCCCTCGCGGCCTCCCTCGCGTCGTCGACCGCCGCATCGCCGACCAACTGCTCGGCCTCCTCGATAGTCAGATTGTGGCTGAAAGGGAGGTCGGCGATGCTGAACGGGTTGCCGGCGTCCGCTGCCCGGCGGACATCGGCCAGCTGAGCCCGGTGCAACACCTCCGCGCCACGCCCACCGAGATCGAACCAGCGGTTCAGGTGCCATGCGGTGACCCAGCTTGCGCGATTCCCGCCTTCGGTCACGTAGTCGATCGCGACAGTCTCGACCCGGCGCCGGGCCCAATCGGCATTCCTGTCGTACTTCACGGCAAGCTCATCGACGGCAACGGGCCGTTCGGCATACACGCCGGCCCGGATGTCCTGGTCCGCAAGGGCATCGACGTGGTCATCGATCGACACGTCACCGATGCCATACCAACCCAGGGAATCCGCCACCGCGTCCGCACGGTCCCGGTGCTCGAACGCGTCAGTGAGCGCCGCCCCGACCAGTTGCCGCTCCGCTTCCTCATCAGAGATCCCGTACTTCCCAGCGAGATCTCCGACGACGTAGCCATCGGCACCGTTCACGGCCTCCCGCGCATCGGCCCGCACCGCGGCCCCGATCCAGTCGGCCGCCAACTGCTCGGTCAGGCCGTACTTCCCGGCCACGTCCGCAGCGGAGTGCGGGTGGCCGTTCTCCGCGGCCGCACGTATATCGGCGACTACGGCCGTCCGGAGCGTGTCGACCACCCACTGGCGGTGCACATCGAACGTTCCGGCAAGGTACTCGAACATTTCGTGCGGGGCGCCGGCCCGGAACGATTGAGCACGCGCCCACCTGCGTTTGGCTCCGACCACCGCCTCGGCCACCAGGCGCTGGGCATCGGCAGGTTCGAAGCCATACCGCCTGGCCAGCCGGCCGGGGTTGAGCGGACGCCAAGATCCCGCGTGGTCCTGCACATCCATCACCGCGGCCACATGGACCAGCGGCGTCGCCACCGCCTCGTCCAGGCCGTACCTGGCGCCCAGCTGCCCGGGGGTGAACGGGTGCCGGTCGTACCTGCTGCTGTTCATCTCGACGATCGCCGCAGCACCGAACGCCATGAGTGCTTTGTCGCGCCCCATATCCCGGCTCAGAGCCGCGAAGTCGGGCACGGCTCCGGATTGGGTTTCCGCGAGGACCCGCTCATACCCGGGAACCAGATCGGCGATATCACCGGGCAGGTCGACGATCCTGCTCGCCACGTCCTGAGCCTCGGCCACGCTGATGGCGCTCCGGTTCCCGACCAGCAGATTCGGCGCCCCGACCAGCAGGTTCCGGTCCAGCGGCGTGCCCTGCATCGGGGTCGAGCCGAGCCGGGGAAGCGGCAGGTAGCCGAACACGTTCTCCGGTTTCGCGTCGGCCATGCGTGCCTGTTGCTGATCGACGAACCGGATCACACCGTCCGAACCCCGCTGAACCAGCACCGCATGCGCCCATTGATCGCCCGGAGTCCCGGTCAGCACAGCCGCCCAGACACCCTCCAGTCGGCTCTCCTGCGGGATGCCCCGCATGTGCTCCACGACCTGCTGGAACGACGTCCCCACGGCAGTCGTGCGCAAACGTCGCTGCAACCACGAGAGCCTTGCCGGGCCACCGAAAAGGGCCTCGTCCACCTCGCCTTCGGCCAGCGTCCGCTCCGCCGCTATCAATGCGGGCCCGCAGTTCAGCGTGTACCCCGGCTCGCGCGCCGCATACTGCGGACCGTTCACCTCCCACAAGTCCGGGAAATGACGCAAGACATAATCCGAAGATTCCCTGTCGCTCGCAAAATTGGCAGACGTGAGCACCGAGGCGACCGCGTTGTAGGCGGGCGGGTGGCCCGAAGTGACGGGCGGATGCGTGCTTCCCGCGGGTGCTGCCGCGGTGTAGAGCGGGGGCGTGCTTTCCGCAGGTGCTTCCACGGTGTAGAGCGGGAGCGCATCGGTGGCTGCGCTCGACATTTCGGGGGCGCGGTCGTACTGCCTGGCCAGGCGGACCGCACTGGACGCGGCGTCCTCACCCGCAGACGCACGCGTATCGGCTGCGGCGCCGATTCGCTCGATCGCCTCAAGCGCCCAACCACTGGTCCCACCGGCGGCGCTCATCCGCGCGAGCGCCCAGTCGCGGTCCTTCCGGTACAGCTCAGCCAGTTCATCCTCGGTGAAGGGGACGTCTTCGGCGACGGCCGCCTGCACGTCCTCTTCCGCGGCGGCGTCGACCTCGCGCGCGACTTCGTCGGCGCTGAGGTGGTACTGCGTGGAGATCATCTCGGTGGGCAACTGACGGTCGAGCATCGTCGACCTCCGAAGTTCGGCGCGGACAAGGGCACCGATCGCGCTCCGGAGTCGCGGGGCATCGATGTTGAACTGCCGCGTCAACACGTCCGGGTAGTACTCGCGGTTCGTCACCATGGCGGTGATCGCGCTGCGCACGGCGGCGTCGATCTGGTCACGGGCCCACTCGCGGTCCTTGCCGTACTTGCCGGCCAACTCGTCCTCGGTGAACGGGTTGGTACGAGGCCGACGAAGGATGTCGCCCCTCGCGGCATTGTCGATCGACGCCTCAGCCTTCGTCAGGCTGATGCCGTACCAATCGGCCAACTTCCGTGCGGTGACCGGGTTTCCGCGGTCGGCCGCCTTCCGGGGCGCGTGCCGCGCGGCACGACCGCCGACCTGCTCCATGACCGGTGCATGCAGGATCCGGGTGCGCGCCCATTCGGGGGACATGCCGTACTTGGCAGCCAACGCCTTCACGGTGTAGCGCTGCCGACGCCCCATCGCCTCGACCACATCGACGTGCGCGGCCGCGTTGATCTGAGCCAACGCCCACTCCGGTGACCGCCCGTACTTCGCCCCCAACTCCCTGGCGGTGTACGGGCGAGGCCCCCGTGCCCTTGCACGCACCTCTGCCCGCGCCCGCAGCTCCGGATCCCCCGCAGGCTTCGGGTCGACACCTTCCGCATCGCCCCGAACCAGGCCGAATTCAGGGATTTTGTACCTGGAGTACCTGGCTTCCCAGGGGTGGTTCCGCAGCGCCGCCTCCAGCGCGATCGTCTTGCGGGCCCACTCGGGCGTCCTGCCGTACCGCGCCGCCAGCTCGGTGGCCGGGTAGGGCCGGCCACCGCAAGCCACCACCTCACGCACATCCGCCAGCGCCGCCATCTGCACGATGTCGGCGGCCCACTCGCGATCGACGGCGTACCGGGGATCCTTGCCGAACCTGCTGGCCACCTCATTGTCTGTGTACCGGCGCCCCTGGTCGACCGCCTCGCGCAGATCGGCCATGACGGCGGCCTTGATCAGGTCCGCTGCCTCGTACTCGAAAACAGGGAACTTGTCGGTCAGGTCACGCTCGGTGAGCGGGTGCTCGGCTTCGGCGGCCTCGCGCACCTTTTCGATCGCCACGGACTCGACCACGCCCTGCACCCGCTGCCGGCTGATCCCATGCTTGCCCGCCAGGGCGGGAACGACGTCGTCGTCGATGCGGCCGTCTCTCGCGCCCTCTCGCACGTCCCGGAACACCGCGTCGATGATGAAGCCGAATGCCTGCTCGTCGCCGATATCATGGCGTTTCGCCAGATCACTCGTGCGCGGCGAGGTGTTACCGCCGCCGCTCCGGCGACCAGAGCCACCCGACGCGCCATCGGCCCGATCACGCCCGCCAAGACGGCCGATCCTTCCGAACAGCCCACCGGGCATCCCGATCGGCAGGTCCGGGTCCATCCCCGTCCGCTCGCCGCTCATCGGAGTCGAGCCCAGACGGCTCAGCGGCAGGAATCCGGCCACGCTGCGCGGATCCACCTCGGGAATGATCGCCTGGTGCTGGTCGACGAAGCGGACACGGCCATCCGGAGTCCGCTGAACCAGGATGGCGTGCCCAGGACCATCGCCCTCCCGCAGGATTGCCGAGCCCCACACCTCACCCTCATGGCCACCCATGTGCGTCACGACGTCCTCATAGGACGCCTTCACAGCGTGCGCGTTCAGGTCCTGCTCAAGCCGGCTCAACGGCGTCATGTCGCTGGGGCGTGCGGGGATGGCGTCGAGCGGAAGATCCGTGGCGGTACCGGCATTCTCGCCGTTGGAGTTCTCCAGGTTGCGTACCAGCGTCCGCTCCGCCGCGACTAACGACGCCGCACAGTTCTCCGTATAACCCTCCAGCCCGGCCGTGTACCGCGGACCGTTCACACCCCACAAATCAGGATGAGCATCCAGGAACTCCTGATTCGCCGCAGAAAGAACAGTCAGCGCTTCGTCATCGGACTCCGAGTTGTAGTCGCTGTCATCCGAATCCGCGACATGCCCCTCATCGAAGTGCGCCACACCACCCTGGTCAACGGTGTGAGCCGGAGCCGACTGGGCGGCCTGCTGGGCCTGCTCGGCAGCCTGCTGAGCCTGCTCGGCGGCCTGCTGAGCCTGCTGGGCGGCCTGCTGAGCCTGCTGGATAGCCTGCTGAGCCTGCTGGAAAGCTTGCTGAAGCTGTTGGAAAGCCTGCCCGGCTTGCAAGGCCTGCTGGGCCTGCTGGACAGCCTGCTGGGCCGGCTGGGCCTGCTGAAAAGCCTGCTGAGCCTGCTGAGCAGCCTGCTGGGCCACCTGGACAGCATCCTGGGCCTGCTGGGCAGACTGTTGGTCCTGCTGGGCAATCTGCTGAGCCTGCTGAGCAGCCTGCTGAGCCTGCTGGACGGCATTCTGGGCTTGCTGAGCAGCCTGCTGGACAGCCAACAGGGCCTGGTGCTCGTCTTCTTCCAGCATCGACTCCGCGTCGGAATCCTCTTGGAGGTTCCGGGCCTCGTAGATGAAACGCCGCGCCTCGCCCGGAGCGATCCCGTACCAGTCCTGCAGCTCCTGCGCGCTGACTGGCTCCGCGCCATCGCGGGTCTCACGCGCATGAGCGCGAGCCACAACCGACAACACCCGCCCGGCCGCGTAGGGGCTGATGCGGTACGCCCCGGCAACCAACTGCGCGTCGAAGCGGAAACCACGGTTGTCCACACCGTCGCGCACACCGGCCCGCGCGGCGGCGTGAATCGCCTCGGTCGCCCGGGCGGGGTCGATGCCGTGCCTGGTGGCCAGGTCCTCCTCGGTGTACGGCTCGTTGCGATCCGCTGCCTCCCGCGCATCAGCCTGCACGGCCTCGTTGATCAGTTGCGGGATCTCCTCGGACTCGACCATGTGCCGACCCGAAACGTCTCCTTCGGTAAGCGGTTCGTGACGGTCGGCGGCCGCGCGGATATCGGCCCGTACCGCAGCGAGCTGGAAGTTCTCGGCCCACTCCTCGTCCTGCCCCAGCCTCTCGACGATCTGGAACGCGTGGAACGACCTGTGGACATCCGCCGCATCGGCCAGATATTCCATCCCGGCGGCCTCGATCTGCCCGAACGCCCGCTCGGGATCCACCTCGTACTTCTCGCCTAGCGCCTGGGCGGTGTACGGGTCCTTGCGGTCCGCGGCATCGCGCACATCGATCCGCATGACGGCATCGACATGCTTCTCCACCGTCTCAGCGTCGATGCCATACCGCTGCGCGAACGGCTCGACCGCATGCGGCTCACCACGATCACGCGCCGCATGCGCATCCGCGAACGCCGCCGCCACCAGCACCTGCTCGGCCTTCTCGACGCTGATCGCGTACTTCCGGGCCAGATCATCAACACCGAACGGCTCACCACGGCGCACCGCATCCCGCGCATCGTCTCGCGCGACATCCAGAACCTGATCCTCGCCCCACCGCTCGACGTGGAAATACCGCTGCGCCAACTCCGCACCGGTGAACGGCTCCCGCCGCTCCGCGGCCTCGCGAACATCGGCCCGCGCCACACCGTTGCCCAGCTCCAGGTACCTGTCCTGGCTCACGTCGTACCTGGCCGCCAGCCGATGTGCGCGGTTGGCAGTGTACGGCCGGACTTCACTGGTCCGCCGCATTGCCTCGTAACGCAGGTCGCTGAGGTAGGCGGCTTCGAGACGGTCGGCTGCCCACTCCGGTGTCCTGCCGTACTTCTCGGCGAGGTCCGCGGCGGATTCCGCGCGTCCTAGCAACTTCACGCTGTCCCGGCTCTCGGCCTCCGCGGCGGTGTCGATCAGGTGCCCGGCCTCCGCCTCGGTGATCCCGAACCGCTCGGCGGTGACCGCCGGCGAACTCCTCCGGTCGACGTTCCCGCTGCTCAGATCCGAAACCAGGGCGACGCCCAGGACGCGGAAGGCCCGCTCGCGGTCCAGGCCGGTCCTCTCCATCAACGCACCGAGCGAGTAGCCACTCCCGTCACGTCGGAGAATCTCCAGTTCCGCGGCCGATTCCTCCCGGCCGTTCTCGAGCAGGATCCAGTCGCGCACCTCTCGCGCATCGGCCACATCGGCGGCCTCGATCTGAGCCCGGGCCTCCGCCTCACCGATCCCGAACCTGCCGACAAGATCCGCGACGGTACAGACATCACCGCTGCGGTGCGCCGCACGCGCATACTCGAACGCCGCACCCACGCCGGTGTAGAACTCCACCGCCCGACGACCAATGCCATACCGCGCGGCCAGACCATCGACATCCGACCGGCCATCCGACGCATCGGCCCGCACCACAGCACCGATCACATCGAAACCCCACCGACCGGACTTGCCGAACCGCTGCCCCAACTCCACCGCGGTGCGCGGCCTCCCGTCCCGGGCAGCATCCCGCACATCGTCGAACGCGATGGACCTGATCATGCGCTCCGCTTGCACGGTGCCGATATCGGCATTGCGGGCGAGATCGGGAGCGGCGGCGATGATCGCGGAGAGGGCGGACGTGGCACTGATCTCGAACTGCTGCGATACGGCAGCGACGTCCGACATCTTGGAAGTGGCCCGCAGGTAGGCGGCGGCGTCCCGAATCCTGGCGCGCTCGATGGTGCTCGCGTCGGTGATCTGCTGGTGCGCCCACGTGCGGCTCATGCCGTACCTCGTGGCCAACGCCTCGGCGTCGTACCGTTCGCCGCGCCCCAGCGCCTCGATCAGATTGGCGTGCGCGACGGCGTCGATCTGGTCCTGCGCCCGCTGATGGCTTCCGCCGAACTGGTCGGCCAGTTCCTCGGCGCTGCGCGGTCGGCCGCTGTCAGCCGCGCTGCGGATTTCGGCACGCGCCCTCAGTTCGGCAGTCCCGGCGGCCTGGGCCGGCAGGATGACTCGCGGCCGCAGGAAGAACTCAGGACTCGCTTCCGGGCCCTGCCAGGTGAGATCCGCGGCCTTGCACCGCTCCACCCACTGGTGGCTCCTGCCGTAGCCGCGGGCCAACGCGTCGACATCGACCGAACCGCCGGCCTCCACAACGTCCCGGATGTCCGCGAGCGCGGCTACGGACAGGCACGTCTCAGCCTGCCTCCGCGTGAGGTCGTACTTCTCGACCAGGGCCCTGGCGGTGACCGGCTGGTTGGTGTGCGCACCGGCCCGCGCGTCCAACACTGCGGCGGCATTGACCCAGTCGCCGACGATCTCCGGATCGACGCCGTACTTTCCGGCTACGGCCGCGACGGAGACGCTCGATCCTGCCGGGGTCTCGCGCATTTCGGACACCGCGGCGTTCGCGATCAGATCGCGCGCGTTCGACGTGGTGTGTTCGGTGGCCGCAGCGTTCAGGTCGAACTTGGTGGTCAGCGACTCCTCGGTGAAGGGATGGCCCGCGTCGGCGGCAGCGCGCACATCCGCCACCGCGACCGCCTCGATCAGGTCGAGGGACTGCTGTTCGTTGAGGGCGTACCTGCCGGGCACGTCGCGGAAGGAGTAGGGCGAACCCTCGTCGGCGGCCGAACGCACGTCCTGCGCCGCCACGTCTTCGATCAGCTCGTAGGCCCGGCCGGGCTCGATGCCGTACCGCCTGGACAGCGATCCCGAGGACGCCGGTGATCCGGTCTCGGCGGTCGAGCGCACGTGCTCGCGCGCAGCGTCCTCGATCAGCTCGCGAGCCTGGTCGGACGTGATGTGGTGCTGGATGGAAAGCGAGCCTTCGGTGTGCGGATTGCCGCCGTCCGCGGCGGCGCGCACATCCGCGATGATCGCGGCGGTGTCCGGCCCGCGCTGGGCGTCCTGGCCCGTCGGCTCGGACGCGAGGACGGTGGTCGGCAACGCACCGCCCATGCCCGGCGGGCGCGGCGGCGCACCACCAAGGCCGGGAGGGGTGCCCTCGGTCCCACGGGCTTTGTCCATGTCGGCCCGCAGCTTCCGGAAGCCCTCCTGGCGGTCGTCTCGCCGCGGCATGGGATCGTCCGGGTTCGCGCTCAGGATCTTGTACTTACCGTACTCGGCCTGATCCTTGAACGTCTCCTTCTCGAACGCCTCCAGCACCAGATCGGCGATCGGCAGGATCTTGAACCGGTCCAACCACTGCTCGCGTTCCTCCGGGTCGAAAGCAGCGTTGTTAGCGATGCGGGCGAGGGTTTCGCGCAGTCTCTGTCTCCCCCTGGGCGAGTACATCGCGACCGCGCACACCACCCGGCCGGAACCAAGGTACTTCTGGAGGAACCACTGCGCCGCGATCAGCGAACGCCCGGACTGGGTGAAGTCCAACAGCACCACCTTACGGCCCTTGGGCAGATGCCCCAGGAACTCGGCGAAATGCCTTCCGAACATGCTCATTTGCTCGGGCGTCGGTTCGTAGTAGTACTCCACGGGTTCGCCGGAGCCGGGGGCCTGGAAGGGCCCGTACAGAACCGAGTCTTGCGGTGGCGACGGCCGGAATGACGACAGCGGAATGGACACCGCATCGTGGCCCCGGGACTGGAGAGCGGCGATGACCGGAGCCGGACTGCGGCCGATACCCACATAGATGCACTCGTCCGGCGGATAGTTGGCGGCGATCCGACCCGCCAGCTCATCCATCCCGGTCAAGACGTGCCGCCGCTCGGCCTGCTCGTGCTGGTCCGCCAGATTCCGAACCGTTTCGTAGAAGCGCTGTGCATCGTCGAAGCGCTGTGCCTCGTCGACGTCGAGCCTGTATTCCTGGCGAGGCGCGTAATCCGGGTCCGCCCTGCCGGCGGTGTAAAGCGCGACGGCCAGCGGTATGCCACCATCGCGGGGATAGGTGATGCCGTTTTCGGCCAGCCATGCCCGGGCTAGCTCCGGAGTCAGCTGGATCGTGTTCGGGCCGTCGCGGAGGACGACGTTGTTCAACTCTGCCGGGTGCCGGTCCATTTCGGCACTGGTCGCCTGAATGATGTCCATTGGGAAGTTCTTGGCCACTTCGGAGATCCGCTGTAGGCCCCCGGCCCACTCAGGATGCAAATCCGCGTTGATCGCCTGACGAGGCGCATCCGGACCGTTCGTGTCGCCACCCCCGACACCCACATTCCTGGCATTCACATTCCGCAAATGACGCAAATGCCGCAACGGCCGCAAGAACACCGAGGATGGCGCACCGCCCATGCCTGGCGGGCGCGGCGGCGCACCACCGAGGCCGGGAGGGGTGCCCTCGGTCCCACGGGCTTTGTCCATGTCGGCCCGCAGCTTCCGGAAGCCCTCCTGGCGGTCGTCTCGCCGCGGCATGGGATCGTCCGGGTTCGCGCTCAGGATATCGTACTTACCGTACTCGGCCTGGTCGTCGAACCTCTGGTTTTCGAACGCCTGCACCACCAGATCGGCGCGATCGCCCAGGAGTTTCGAGTTGAGCGGCATGACCACGAACTGGTCCAACCACAGCTTGCGTATCGCCCGGTTGAAAGCAGCGTTGTCAGCGATGCCGGCGACGATGGCGAGCAGTTTCTCTTCCTGATCGGGCGCGTACATCGCGACCGCGCTCACCACCGGGCCGGAACCATTGGCCTGGTCGTCCAGGTACTTCTGGAGGAACCACAGCGCCGCGATCAGCGAACGCCCGGACTGGGTGAAGTCCAACAGCACCACCTTACGGCCCTTGGGCAGATGCCCCAGGAACTCGGCGAAATGCCTTCCGAACATGCTCGCTTGCTCGGGCGTCGGTTCGCTGTAGCGCTCGGACGTGGATTCGCGGCCGGCGGTCTGGAAGGGCCCGTACAGAACCGAGTCTTGCGGTGGCGACGGCCGGAAGGACGACAGCGGAATGGACACCGCGTCGTGGCCCCGGGACTGGAGAGCGGCGACGACCGGAGCCGGACTGCGGCCGATACCCACATAGATGCACTCGTCCGGCTGATCGGCGGCGATCCGACCCGCCAGCTCATCCATCGCGATCAAGACGTCATGCCACTCGGCCTGCTGGTGCTGGTCCGCCAGATTCCGAACCGTTTCGTAGAAGAGCTGTGCCTGGTCGACGTTGTAACTCCGGGCAGGACCCACCTTCAGCGGATCCGGCGGGGGGGCGGTGTACTTCGTGATGGCCAGCGGTATGCCACTGTCCTGGGGATAGGTGATGTCGTTTTCGGCCAGCCATGCCCGGGCTAGCGCCGGAGTCAGCCAGATCATGTTCGGGCCGTCGCGGAGGGCCACGTCGTTCGACTCCGCCGGGTGCCGGTCCATTTCGGCACTGTCCGCCTGAATGATGTCCGCTGGGTAGTTTTCGGCCAGGTTCTTGATGTGCTCGAGAGGCGCTGAACGCGGCTGGGCGGGGCGCGCCTGGTTCCCGGTCCTCCCAGGAGCCTTGGTGCCCACCGGCGAAACCACATGCTTGAGCACCTTGCGCGAAGTCACCTTCGAGAGCCACACCTGGACCGGGTTGCCCAGCGTCGCAATCTTCTTGCCCTGGCCGTCGTAAAACACGATCTTGCCACGGCGCCTATGGACGGAGACGAAATGTCCCTTGCCATTGCCGAAATACACGTACACCAGACCATGCGGACCGTCGTTCTTCCGACCGGCCACATAGTCGATCACCTTGTCGTAACCCTGCTGCCCCCGCCCCTGCCAGGACAACGGCGGCAAGCCCGACTCCGCGACGCGGTTCGGGTCCACCAGCCCGCTCAGCTCGGCCTTGAACTCCCCGGCCCGCTCAGGATGCGAATCCGCGTTGATCGCCTGAAGAGACGCATCCAGGCAGTTCGTGTCGCCACCCTCGACACCCACATTCCTGGCATTCACATCCAGCAAATGCGGCAAATGCTGGTCCCGGAACGCATCCGCGCCCGCAGGGTCATCCTCGAACGTCTCCGCCGACACCACGTCCGGACGCACCGGCGCCTCACCCGACACCGCCGACGACTCACCACCCCAACCACTCGGGAAGTGCCGACTGTACGGGCCCCGCCGATCGAACGGATCCGCTCGGCGCCGGTCGGCCCCGAAGACGGCCATGTCCTGATCGCCGTCCTGGTTGTTGTCCTGATTGCTCTCCTGATTGCTGTCGTCACGACTGAATTTCTCGAGCGTGCTCGTCAGCTCAACGACATCGTCGTCTGTGGAAGTGTCGTGGCTTTCGCTGGAGGCGGGGGCGGTTTCGCTGTTGCCGGAGTGGTCTTCGCTCGGCGTGGTGTCCTTCTCGGACTTCACAGCGTCCTGCGTCAAGGCGGGCTGGGCAGGCCGCTGGACATCCGCGAAACCTTCACCAACGGGCGGGCCTTCCACCGGCACCACCGGCTGTGCCGGCGCCACCACCGGTTCCGGTTCACTGCTGCTCTTCGGCGTTCCGGCCCTGCCGGGCGTGGTCGAACTCGTCCTCGGCTCGCTACCGGAGGACACAGTGGACGGCCCGTCGCGCTGAGTCAGGGGCTGGTTCCCGGTCGACGTCCCACCTGTTGGCGCTTCGTAGGCAAGCTGCGTCGCAAGCCGGGACGGGACGTCCTGATCGCCCACGGCCGGCTGGCCGGACTTGTCCCGGGACACGTCCTGGGACGAGGTGCTCGGCGCGCCGACGGTGTTCGAGGGTGCCTGCGAGTTGCCGGCCTGACTGGACGGCGTGGACGTGGCACTCGGCGTCCCTGCGGGTTGCCCCGGCCCGGTCTGCTGGCCGGTCGGGCGGAGCTGCGCGGCCCCGTTTCCGCTCTGCTCCTGCTGGTCCGCTCGCGGCTGGTCGCGCTCGAGCGACACCGCGTTCTGATCGAAGCTGCGCTGACCAGCGTTCTGCTGGCCTGGCGTCGACTGCTCCGGCGACTGCTCACCCGGAACCTGCTGATTCGGGGACTGCTGCCCCAGGTTCTGGCCGGGCGACTGCTGATTCGGCGACTGCTGGCTCGGGGACTGCTGGCTCGGCGACTGCTGGTTCGGGGACTGCTCGTCCCCCGGGTGCTGGGCGGGCGGCTGCTCGACGGGCGTGTGCCGCACCGGCGGCTGCTCGGCGGACGGTTGCTGGGCCTGGGGATTCTGGTCACCGACCGCCGGATCCACGCCCTGCGGCGCGTTACCCGGTGGCGTCGTCGTGTCGAAACCAGGCAAACCCTGATTCGAGCCGACATCCTGCGGCCCGCCGGTAACCGGCGGCTGCCCAGCCGGTTGCTCCACCGAAACCGGCCCTGCTTCGACGCCCGCAGGCGGCGTTTCCCCACCGACGCCCGGCGGCGGAGACACCACCGGCGAAACGCCCGCAGGCGGCGGAACCGAACCAGGCGGCGGCGAACCCGCAGGCGGAACCGAAGCAGGCGGCGGGGAGCCCGCAGGCGGAGACCCCACAGGCGACACACCCGCCGGTGGCGGAACCGAACCAGGTGGTGGGGAGCCCGCAGGCTGCTCCGCGGCCGGGGGCTGGTACGCGGGCGGCGGCGAGTACGCAGGCGGCGGTTCCCCGGCCGGGGACTGGTAGGCGGGCGGAGGCTGTTCGTTCCCCCACACCTCATTGGACGGCGGCGCCTCACCACGCGGCGAGTACGGGGGCGGCGGGACATCGGAAGGCTTCCCGTCCGGAGAATCCGCGGGTGCCTTCGAATCCGACCCGACCGGCGGGGCCTTGGAGTCCGACCCGACCGGCGGCACCTTCGAATCCGACCCGACCGGCGGGACCTTGGAGTCCGACCCAACCGGCGGCACCTTCGAATCCGGCCCCCCGCCGGGGATGTCCTCGCCACCGGGCAGACCCTTACCGTCCGGGTCGTAGGAAGGCGGCGGCGACTTGTCCGACCCTCCCGCCGGCGAGTTGTTCGTATTCCGGTTGTTCTGCCACCCACGCGACCTGATCTGCGCGTCCTTCTCGATCGTGCCCATCGAGACACTCGAGATATAGGTACCGAACGCATCGAAATCACCGCCGATCGCCGTGATGACGATCCCCTCCGCCGGCAACTCCGCAGCCGCATCGAGCTGCCCCGCCCCGACCGGCTTGCGCACGAAATCGTCCGTGTGCCTGTTCAGCTTCGCCAGACGATGCAAAATCATCGCGTTGAACGCCGCCTTGGCCCCGACAGCGCCCTCCAAGAGCATGTCGTCCGCGTCGTAACCGTGCTTGCGGTTACCGTTCGCCGTCGTGATCCCCTGCGGCAAAAATGCCTGGAACGTCTCCTGAACGAACTCCTCAAGAGGCTCCCACGCCATCCGCAACTGCCCGGACAACGTCGCGGCCTGCTGCTTCGCCGCCGCGATGATCTTGCCAATGGCGTCACGCCCAGCCGCGATCCACTCCGGAACCAACGCGTACAACCCACTCAGGTAAAGCCCGAGAATCGTGGACGCGAAAAACGTCAGCTGGAGGAGGATGTCGTACTCCGCCTCCTCCCCGTTCAACCCGAACCTGTCCACCATGTCCGCCGCGTACCGCAACGCCGCCACCTGCGCCTGAACCGGAGCGGTCAACCCCCGAACATGATCATCGAACGCCGCCGCGGTCTCACCCTCAAGATTCGCCCGCACACCAGACGCCAACGAATTGACATTCGCCGTCGCGTCCACATAGACATCCGCGTTGTCCCGCATCTCCCGGGACAACGCGTACATGTCATTCGACCTCACCAACGGCGGCTTGTTACCGACGAACCCGTACATCGAATAGTAAATAGGCGCCCAGAGACCATCATCGGGAATCTGAATCTCACCCATCGCTCACCACACCATCCGATTCGGACTCCTCGTTCCTCCGCGCACGCCCGCAGTCGAATCCGACCCGGATACCGCTTCCCCAGGCGCGCAAGCCCCTCAACCCCGTCCAGCACGCGAAAGCGGGCCGGCGGCCGGTCCTCGGCGCCGGTTCAGCCGCTCCCTGAGCAGCGGCGGCAGCCTGGACTCGTCCGGGGCCAGCTTCTCGGCGCCAATCTCCCCATTCAGGATGGCTTTCACATCGACCCCGGGAGGCATCATCGGCGTCATGATCTCCGCCAGCTGGTCGTTCAGCTCGTCCCGGGCATCGGAGATCGCACGAGTCACCAACTCCGACAACTCGTTCTTCGCCAACCGGCGATACGCGCTGGACAGGAACTTCAACTCGATGATCACGCCCCGCGGACCGATCGCGACCGACAACTCACGACGCGCGGACGCCCGCGGTCGCCGAGACCTCATTCACCCGCCGCTGCGTCTCAGCCAGATCGGTGACTCGGCGTTCGTACTCCTCCCGCAAAATCTCCACACTGCGACGATCCACTTCAGACAATCCGGCCTCCTGAACGCACTCCGAATCAAGTCAAGGACACGAAGACCGACTCCTCACCGACATGAGCCGACCAGGAGCCCTCCGGGCACCAACTCTGCCCGGACCGCCCTCTCGCCCGACCGAAGCCAACCCCCACCAACCGCCGGCACCACCCGCGCCAACCCGCCAGGCCAGCCACAGCCGGCATGCGCGAAGCCGCCATCCTCGCCAGGTACCGGGTGAGCCGGTGAACGCCGTGCTGACCGCCAAGCTCAACTCCCGGTGCCAGCGCAGCGCAGGGCTAGCCGCCGGTGCGCACTGCGGATGACCCGAAGCCGCCCGAGGTGGTCGCCCAAAACCCGGTTTGACGTCGATTTCCCCGGGAAATTGCGCGCCGTCCGGCCGCTTCGGCGGTGCGCGAGCGGCCGGACGAACCGATTTCGGCTGCTCCTTTCGATTCAACGCGGGGGACCCGAATTCGCGTCGATCGGCAGCCTCCGCGCATCGCATTCGGACCATTGGTGGGAACACGGGACCCGTGTTTGACGATCGTTGGGGCGATCAACTAACGTGCCGCCTTGCAACAAAATGTTGAAGTCATTGTTCGGGGCGGCCGGATGCCGCTCCGGAAGGACGAACGGCGTCGAACCACCGGCGCCATCCCCCCGTGTCCGATTTCCCGGCAGTCGGGCCACGCGAGGTTCTGCGAGCTCACGCAGAACCTCCGGCATTCGCCGTGCCGTCATGCGCGCGCGAACGCCGAAGCGAGCGACGGTCGAATGAAAGGCGCGGACATGTCGAACCAGGAATCGCATACCCATCGCAGTTTTCCCTTTCCCCGGCTGCGGCGCCGAGGCTTCCTAGCCGGACTGGGTGCGGTGGCGGTACCCGCGGCGCTTGGCGTCGGAACGAGAACAGTGGCGTACGCGACGCCGAGGGAAGCCGCGCCAGGGCGGAGCATCCACTACGGGACCGTGCTCCACTTCCTGCGCGATCCCGGTACGCAGCCGGATCCTGCCGCCTGGCAGTTGTTCGATCCCGGTGCCTTGGTCGTCGGCGCCGACGGCCGAGTGGAATGGGTCGGCCCGGAGGGCGAGGTACCGCCGGAACTCGGCGACGGCACCCCCGTCGACCACCGGGGCAAGCTGATCGTGCCGGGATTCGTGGACACGCACATCCACGCCAGCCAGGTGGACGTGATCGCCAGCTACGGCGAGCAGTTGCTGCAATGGCTGGAGAAGTACGTCTTCCCGGCCGAGAAGGCGTTCGCCGACATCGACCACTCCCGCATGATCTCGGGCCTCTTCTTGGACACGTTACTCGCCTCGGGTACCACCACGGCGACCGTGCATCCGACAGTGCACAAGGCGTCCGTGGACGCGTTCTTCGAGGAGGCCGAGAAACGAGCGATGCGGATGCTCTCCGGCAAGGTCCTCATGGACCGCGAGCCCTTCGCGCCGCCGGACCTCAAGGATCCCAACGTCGAGCAGGCCGAGGCCGACACCCGCGAGCTCATCGGCCGCTGGCACGGCAAGGGCCGGTCGACCTACTCGATCACGCCGCGGTTCGCGCCGTCTTCGACGGAGGGCCTGCTGCAGATGGTCGGCCGGGTCTACCAGGAGATTCCGGACCTGTGGTTGCAGACGCACGCCGCGGAGAACAAGGAGGAGGTCGAGACCGTCAAGGAACTCTTCGGCGGCCGTTCCTACATCGACGTCTACGACCGGTTCGGGATGCTGGGGAACCGGTCGCTGTACGCGCACAGCATCTACATCGACGACCAGGATCGCACGAGGTTGTCGCAGAGCGGCTCGACCATCGCGTTCTGCCCGACGTCGAACCTGTTCCTCGGCAGCGGCCTGTTCAACCTCGACGCGGCGCGCGCCGCCGGGGTTCGAGTCGGGCTCGGCACGGACATCGGGGCGGGCACCAGCTACTCGATGCTGGCCACGTTGAACGAGGCGTACAAGGTTCTGGCCCTCCAACAGCAGAAGCTGTCCGCCATGCGCGGCTTCTACCTCGCCACTCTCGGTGGCGCGGAGGCACTGTACTTCGAAGACCGCATCGGGAACTTCCAGACCGGCAAGGAAGCCGACTTCGTCGTCCTGGACTGGGCGGCCACGCCGGTGCTGAAGCGGCGGACCGAGATCTCCGCGGACTTCCAGGAGCGCCTGTTCGCGCTCATGACCCTCGGTGACGAGCGAACGGTCCGCGCGACCTACGTGCTGGGCCAGCAGAAGTACAGCAGCATCAACGAAATCTCCCTGCCCGCGAATTGATTCGCCGAGTGGTGCCGGGCGGACTGGTGCAACGCTCGGGCTCGTAACACGACACCGTGCGTCCCGTGAGTGCTTTCGGGCGTGACAACGCCCAAAAGCACTCACGGGATCTTGCGCGCAAAGGGCCTACAAGGCCGGGCGGTTGCGCATGACGACGGTGGCCGCCTCAGCCTTGTCCGCCTTCTTGGCTCACTTGGTGATGTGGTGGCATTGCGCGCCGCGTCGCTTCCCCTCGACGTACAGGACAGCGCACGCCTCGCCGTATTTGACCTTGCCCGGTGACACGACGACCGAACTTCCGATCAGGTCACAGCTGGCGTTCGTCCTGCCCTTGATGGTCTTGTACTTCTTTCCCTTGGCCTTGTATTCGAAGTCGATCCGCCAGTTGCAGATCTGGCCGCGCAGTCCGCCGGCTCCGGTGGCGATCGAGTAGGCAGCGAACTCCCTGGAGATCTTGTTCCCGTCGCCCACCACGCTGTGTGCGAGGTATCCGGAGGGAACCGGCACCGGGAAGGACAGGCCGGTGCCCTCTTTGCCGGCATCGATCGTGAAGGCGGGGATCGGTTCGACACCGTGCGCATCGGCGTTGGCGGGTGCTGCGGTGAGTCCGGCGGCTGCCAGTGCGGCAGCAGCAGCGATGAGTGGCGCGGCAATGCGCCTTGTCCAGGTTTTCGGCTCGGTGGAGATCTCGTCGTCCTGGTGACTGGTTCGCATCGGATTGCTCCTGTTCCTGGTCGTGAGTGGATTGCCGGCTCGACGTTCTGGCACGACCACACCGAGATCGGCGTTTGCGGGCCTGCGGTTGCGCAGGTCGGTCGGTTCTCGCCGGCGTCACCAAGGCAACTGTCTGATCAGCGTCGTTTCAAGATCTCCGGCCGTCCGGGACAGTCCGGGACAAAGACTCTGCCGCCGCCCGTCGATCACCGCAGGTCACGAGGCGGCCAACTTCCGGGACCAGACAGCGCAAGTCCAATGGGCGGTTCAGCGTGAACACGTCTGGCCACACCGGACACGGCCCTGCGCTGGCACCGTCGGCTGGTCGCCAAGAAGTGGACGTACCGCCCCCGGACCACGACGGCATGAAGCGCTCACGCCCCCCGGGACCACGTTGTCCGTGTATGTCTGCGGTCACACTCGTTAGAAGCAACCACCCGGGGGGTCGCACGTCTCTGTCATTGAAAAAAGGTTGCAGACCAGATCTTTTAAGGACAGTGACATGAACCTGCGCACCATCGGGACCACCCTGACCGCCGCCGCGGCCCTCGCACTTTCTCTCAGCGCATGCGGCTCGGCCCAGCAGACGCCGCCGGCCCCGCGCCTGGACAGTGCGCAGGGTGGCACCTCCGCCGGCTCGAACTCGCAGGGCGGCGAAAGCCCTGACGATCAGGGGCCCTGCGAAATCGACAACATGACGCCGTCTTTCGAGCTCTCTTCGACCGGCCACGTGAACGCCCACCTGAAGGTCACGAACGCCGGCGAGGCCGACTGCACCCTGACCGACGACTTCCCGGACATCACGTTCATGGACCGGGAGGGAACCCCGTCCGACGGTCTCCAGATCAACCACGGCCAGCCGGGCACGGGCGGCCCGGTCATCCTCAAGCCCGGTCAGTCGGCCGCTGCGGACGTCGAGTGGCCGGCCGACCAGGGCGGTCCCGACGGGCCGGCCTGCAACCGGGTCTGGGCCGTGAGCCTGAAGATGAACAACGGCGAGCCGAAGACCATCGAGCCCAACGACGGAGTCTTCGACCTGTGCGGCGGCGAGGCCACGATCAGCAGCTGGCAGGAGGACTGACCCGCGAAGCCCCGCGGAGCGGCGCTTCCTCGGAACCGGGCAGTCCACCGGGTGCACCGTTCGAAGGCCGAGCCTGACAGAGCTCAACCAGGTGTGGTCTGCCCGCCCGCACCAGTGGTGGATCGCAGGCGGGCAGACCACCCGTGTTTCAGTGTCGCTTGGCGCGACGCTTCCGGCTCATGAACACGAATGCCGCGCCCGCCCCGAGGAGCACTACACCGAGGAAGATCATCTCAGGCAGGCTGGAAACACCGGTGTCGGCCAGCGAGTCCGTCCGCGTGTTGGATGAGGGCGGCGTGGTAGGCATCGGAGGTGTGGAGGCCGGTGGCGTCGGCGTCGGCGTTGTCGGCGGCGTCGGCGTCGGCGGCGGTTCCTGTGGGATGTACACGGCGGCGTCGATCGTGTGATCGACCCCTCCTGGGTTGGCGGGCGCCGTGACAGGTGCGTATCCGTTGCACAGCTGCCCGGTGGTCGGCGGGATCACATTGGAGTCATGTGCCCGGTCCTCACCGACCAATGGGAGCGTGAACCGCAGCTCGGTTGCCGGCGGCTGGCTTGGCACCTTGCTGGTGTTCGCGGTGCACACGTCGAACTGCACCGTGTACTTCGCACCCGGCGTGAGCTCGTAGGCGGCGCCGACCCCACCGAAGTAGTACTCGCCGGCGGCATCGGTCTCGGTCGTGGCGACCTGCTTGCCGCTGGCGTCCAACAGGTTGATCGTCGCACCCGGCAGCGGCACCTGTCCGGGGTCCTGGATCCCGTTGTGCTCGCCGTCGAACCACACCAGGTTGCCGATCTGGATCGGCGCATTCGCCGCCGCATACGCGATATCGCCGAGCCCACCGGCCTTGCCGAATCCGTTCTCCGCCCGACCGACGAACTCGTAGGCGTTGGCGGCCGGGTTGTTGCCGGGACCCTCACCGGTCCTGATGTTGTGGTAACCGGTTCCGCTGGTTTCGATGTTGACGGTCGGGTCGAACTCCGTGCTGATGACCCATTGCTGCTGCGGAATGTAGGCCACCGAGCCCAGCGCGGTTTCCTGGTGCCCGCCGGAAAAGAATTCACCCGGGAAGTATTCGACGACACCATCGCCCTGCCCTCCGTCAGTGGCGGTTTTCGCGTGGTTGGGGCAGTTCCCGGTGCCTTCCCACGAGTATCCACCGGCGGGATTGGCGCAGGCCATGTTGATGTCACCACCGGACATGCCGAGTTCCGGGGTGTTGTTGCCCGGCCGAGGGTCCAGCCCCCTCGCGCTGAGAACGTCCATGAACCGGTCGCGGAAACCCAGGATCATCGAACCGTCCCGGGCGAAGGCGAGGCTGGCCAACTCCGGCTGCGGATTGATGAAGGCGCCGCCCAGGCGGAATTCGTCCCAGGTCAACAGGTTGGTGTTCCACGGGTTCCAGTGGTTGTTCTGTCCCGCGCTCGGGCTACCGGCGAAGACGGCACCGCGCTCGGCAGCAAGCGGCTGGGTCAGCACCGTGGTGAATCGCTTGCCGTCGTAGGTGTAGACAACAGCCTTCAGGTCCGCCCGGTTCTGCGTGCTCTCCGCGGAACACACGCCACCGACGTAGAGCGTGTTGTTGTGCGTTTCAAGGCCGAACGGCCGCCAGTCGGTGGGCGCCGCGCAGCCCGGGTCCGGAATCGGCACCATCGCTTCGGGGACCGATGCGGTGGCCCCGGTCGCGTTGAAGCTCACCAGGGTCCGGGTCAGCAGGTTCACCGCGTACAGAGTCGACCCGTCCTCCGACAGGGCGATGCTGCCGATGCTCTCTTTACCCGGCGCGTTGGTGAACCCGGCGTCCTTGTTCATGTTGGCGGTGTCGTGCGGCGTCACCACGGCGCCCGGCACCTTCGCGAACAAGGTTGGCGCGCCCCCACCGTCGGCCGGCACGGTGTAGATCGCACCACCACCATCCGGCCCGTACGGGGCGTGCCGCCGGGCGAACTCGCTCTGGAACAGCCGCTGCCGGTACCTGTCGTAGGCCAGCCCGAACGTCGTGCCCACCTGGGATTGCGTGGTGAGCGTGGTCGGGCACGCCACCTCGCTGGGACACGTGCCCCGGCGGTTCGTCCCGAACGCCACCAAAGACCGGGTGTCCGTGCCACCAGCGCCATTCTGGATCGGCACGAAGTACCGCGAATCCGGCAGTGCGTAGTCGGCCGCGTTCCAGACCCCGGTGATCACCGAGGCGTTCTTGCCGGCCGACACGTCGACGAACGTGGTGAAGCTGTCGAAGTGGTTCGGCGCCGTCGAGGCCGGTGCCGCCTGCAGATAATCGCTGAACGGCGCAGGGATGGTGACATCGACGCGGTACTGGCCGCCGGTCAGCACGGTCGACGGCGACACCACGACTTTTCCGGTGGAATCCGTGGTGCCGGATACGCGATGGCCGGCCGGGTCGGCAACATCAACCTTCATCCCTTGCTGCGGCACGTCCATTGCCGTGTTGATCACGCCCGTGCCGAAGAAATCTCGCAGAACCTGAACCGTCAGCGTGCCGTCACTTGCCGAAGCCCCGGCCGCCCCCACCATCGAACCTGTCGCGCTGGCTACCAACAACAGAATGCTCAAGCCCAACCGCACCAGCCGCTTTCCGGCTGTCCGGCCCGATCCTCTACCGGCTCGGCTCATAGCTATCGCTGCCCCTTGTCATGATGAACAAGCCCTCTTCGGGCTGAACAACCAACAACCGCTTCATAGCCCAGGTGACAGCCGATCTACCCCGAGAGATCATCCCGAACTGCTATATATAACCAGAAAGCCGTGCGGCTGCCAAGATAGGTGATTTAGCGACGCATCGGCGGACCTGTTAGCGTCGCGCCGCGTGCGGAGCATGAGAATCCGGCAAGGTCTCCCGCGGCGCGCGGCCGGCCGACGCCGATGGCTGCGGCCGCGGTGGGTGCTGGCCGCCCTGGGCATCGCGGGTGCCGCGGTGGTCGCGTTTCTGATCACCGGCCCCGGTTCAGGGCCTACCGGTCCACGTGCATTGACCTCGGATGAGGCGAACCGGCTGGCGATCACGCGGTTTCGCAATTACCAAGCGGGGGGCCGCGGGGTGACGATCACCGTGCCGAGTAGCGCTGGCGGGCTGGTCATCACGGGATCCATCGACTACCGCACCGAACTCGGTTACGGCGTGGTGCACGGCACCGGGCGCGATACGTCCAGCGACGGGCTGATCGAATGGACGCCCGCGACCGTGCTCGTCCACCCGATGGCGAACGCCCCGGCGGAAGCACCGGCATCGCCGCCCGGGTCGGATTGGTACGGCCGTCCGCTGCAAACGACCGGCAGTGCGCTGGACACCTCGTTGGCCATCGCGCTCAGTCTCGGCAGCGACCGGCCTGACAACGCCGCACTACTGCCGCAGAACGGCGCCACCTGGATTGGCCAGGACCAGCTGGACGGCCACCAGGTGGATGTCATGACCGGGCCGGACGCCGGCGCCAAGCCCGGTACGGCGGGCACCGTGCGCTACTGGATCGGCTCGGACGGCACCATGTACCGGGTTCAGGTCAAGGTGGCTTCCGAACCGCAGCCGGTGGTCATCGATTTCGACACCGAGAAATATGTTCCGGTTCAGCCGGTCCCCGGAGTCAGCCCGCCACCGTAGCCGCCGCTCAGGATGTCTGCACCAGCGCACTGCCTGCGAGCAGTGACGCTGAGGGCAGCGGGATGCTTGCGGTGTCCGGTAGCGCCGGAACGGCCGGAACAGCCGTGGCGCCGGTCGTGGTGGCATTCGGGAACTGTGGCTGTGCATCAGGCGCAGCCACATCGGTGAACGGGATGCCGCCGGGTGCCTTCGGCATCACCCACGTGCCGGACGGCGTGGGCGACTGGGCAGGAACCGGGCAGGACGCGGTCGTCACGAGCTGAGCGGGCACCGTCGTGCGCAGATCATTGGCGTGCAGGCAGTTACCCCGTCCCTGCGTGGCGGTGGGAAACGTCCAGCCGACGTCGATGCCGTTGGCGGCAAAGGTGTTTTCCACGACCTGGTTTCCGTCCGGTGGTAGGTCCGCGGTTGCGGTGATCACCATCCCGGCGTTGATATTGCCGGCGATTCGGTTGCGGCTGAACTGATTCTCGCTGCCGCCATCGATGCCGATGCCGATGCCCCACCCGCCGTCGGCCTGCTCGGGGGTCGACGTCTGCTGGTTGTCCGCGACCAGGTTGCCGGCGACGACGGAACCCCGCTGCGGGAGCAGCTTCTCCTGGTGGTCGGAGTTGATGGTGAGTCCGACGCGGTTACCGACAAAGCGGTTGCCGACCACGTACATCTCGCCACTGGCGTTGGTGCCTTCGTAACCGACCGCGTTGAGTTCGGCAATGTTGTCCCGCACCACGATGTTGCACGGCTTGCACTGCCCGACATAGATCCCCGAGTCAGCCGAACCTGACGTATACGAGTGCTCGATGACGCCGTTCTGCGCGGAGAACGCGTAGATGCCGTACAGCCCGTTGCGGGTCGCGGTCACATGGGAAACCAAGAACGACTTCAGGAAGGTGACGGGCTCGTCGCCGGTGTCGTAACCGCCGCTCGTCCCCGGCAATCCGGCGACCGCTTTCGCCGAACCGGTGACCAGAACCCCGTTCTGCGTGTTGTTCTCCACGGTCAGGTTCTCCACGGCCACCCCGGGTGCGGCGACGACGATGCCGTTCGGCTGCTGCAACCGCCCGTCGATAATGACCTTGTCCCGAGACTCGCCACGAAGGGTGATTTGAGCCGTGGCGATCTTCACGGACTCCTGGTACACGCCCGGCGCGACCAACACGAGGTCACCGGGCTGAGCGAGGGACACCGCAGCCGAGATCGTCGGGGCGTCAGCCGGCACTCGGATCGTCACGTGCGCACCGGTCGGTCGTCGGCCCTGGCCCGATCCGTCATCGCCGGCGCCGCAGCCGGCCAATACGAGTAGCAGCGTACCCAGCACCGCGACTGTCACGCGAAGACCGAAACGAGGCATGATCGCAGTTTGGCATGGACGATTCACCTGTGGGAGGGCGGATATGGCACTCTCCATAACGTGAGCCGAGCCGATCATCGCCCGTCACGCCGCGCGTTCCTCGGTGTCACCGGTACCGCAATGGCCGCCGGCCTCGCCGCCGGGTGCGAACCGGGCTCCCCCCAGTCGGGCCAACACGATGCCCCCGCGTCAACCACGCCGGTGTCACCGACGGGCCAGCACCAGGCGGGCATCACGCTCCCGCAGCCGGCCCAGCCCAATCTGCTGGCCGTGGTGGCCGACCTCGGCGATGCCGTGGCTGTCGGCCCATTGCTGGCCGACCTCGGCCAGGCCATCCTGGCCCTCACCGCGGGGACCGATGCACGACTGCTGGGCCTACCGCCGGGCGATCTCACCGTGACGATCGGAGTGGGCCCCCGACTGGTGCGCATGGTCGATCCTTCCCTACCCGGCGCCGTGGATCTCCCAGAGTTCTCCCGCGAGCAGCTCGCCCCGCAGGCACGCGGCGGTGACCTGCTGATGCAGATCTGCGCCAGCGATGCCTTGGTATTACCGATGGTCGCCGCCGCGCTCTTGGACCAGGCGGGTGACCGGATGCACGAACGCTGGCGGCAGTCCGGGCGCCGCGGCTCGAACATCCCCGTAGATCAGGGTCTTGCCGCGCCGCGGAACCTGTTCGGTTTCATCGACGGCATCGTGGGCCCGCACACCGCCGGCCAAGAACAGCGAGACCTGTGGCTGGCCGGGCCGGCGCCAGTCGCCGGCGGCACCATTGCCGTGCTGCGACGCATGGAACTCGATCTGCCGCGGTTCGCCAAGCTGTCCGTTGCCGACCAGGAGGCGGTCTTCGGTCGGTACCGAGCCACCGGAGTGCCTCTCTCCGGTGGCACCATCGCCTCGGACCCGAACCTCGGCGCCAAAACGCCGGACGGACGCTACCTCATCCCGGCGGACGCCCACGTCCGCAGAGCGCACTCCAACGTCGTTGGCGTCGGCCTCATGCTCCGTCGTTCCTACAGCACCGACGAACCCGCCCCCGGCCTGCTTTTCATCAGCTTCCAGAACGACATGCGAACATTCACCAACACCCTGACCCGAATGGATCATTCCGACGCACTGCTGGAATTCACCACCACTACCGCCAGCGCAACCTTCCTGATACTCCCCGGTTTCGACCAACAACACCCGCTTGGCGCCACGCTGTTCCACTGAACGGATCGACCACAGTAGACAGTGGTGCAAGTTCGTCCGAGGTGCCGGTGCTCGGCGCGGGGAGTTCGTGGCGGCGTTCTCGGAGGTGCACACGGCGTCGATCGAGGCGCCGCATTTCGTGTGCGATCACGGGTGAGGCACCGAAACCCGTTTATGCTCGGGTGGCTCTGGTACGCAGTGCTAGAGGGGTCACGCCCGACAACCCGTCTTCGGTCGGGAGAATGCGGGCCATGCGACGAACCATGCTTGCCCTCGGGATCACAGCCGCCCTCACAACGGCCTGCTCGCAGACAAGCCAGTCCGCGCCCACCAGCACGCCGACCACCAGCACTGCGCCGATCACCACGACCACACCGGTCCAACTCCCGCCCGATCCGCAACCCACCGGCGCCGGGCCGTGCCCCTACCTGACCAACGCCTTCGTGGCCGACGCGAACGGGCAGCGCGTGTCGAAGGTCCAGATCTCGGCGGACAAGCCACACCCGGCGTGCTTCTTCTATGCGCTCACCGGGGAGCTTCAACTCACCGTTCGGGTGTATTCCGGCGACCCAGCCGTGGCGAAGGCACTCGTCGACAAGGCGGCGCCGGTGGACACGAGCAACCCCGCGACCGACCAGGCAGGCTGGCAGGGCGGCTACCAGCCGGCGGAGGGCGGCGCGGTGTATGCCGTGGTAAAAGGCGGTGCGGCGATCATCGTGACGACCAACCAGAAGCTGACCGTGAAGGCGAGAACCGTTGCCGAGCAAGCGATTGCCGCTCTCGCACTCTAGGTAAGCCGGGAGGACCAGTACCCGGGTCCGGTGTGCCAAGCGCCGCAGCAGACCGTGTACCTCGAAGCGAAGAAAAACAACTATCCGTGGCTGACACCCCACATCTGGCACGTTAACGTAGGCGAGTTCCAGGAAGGAGCACACGTGGCGATTCTGGAAGCGCCGAAGTCATCGGGGGGACTCGGCGCGAAGATCGTGCGAACCTTCGGCGAGCTGCTGATCACCGCTGGGCTGGTCGTCCTGCTGTTCGTCGTCTACGAGCTGTACGTGACCGACTTCTTCTCGGCGAAGAAGCAGGCCGGCGCGACGACGACGCTCGACGGGGACTGGGCACAGGGCCGGCAGCCGCATCCCGAACTGATCGACGGCAAAGCGTTCGCCAAGCTGTACATCCCGGGCTTCGGCGCCGACTACCACTTCACCATCCAGGAAGGCACCGAAGCGGCGGTGCTGGAGGTCGGGCCGGGGCACTACAAGGGCACCGCGCTGCCCGGCGAACCAGGCAACTTCGCGGTCGCCGGGCACCGGGTCGGCAAGGGTGCGCCCTTCAACGACCTGGACCTGCTGAGCTCCTGCGACGCGATCGTAGTGGAGACGCAGACCGACTTCTTCGTCTACCGCGTGCTGCCGCACTCCGACGAGATCGCGAACTGGTCGGCCGGGAAGGGCGCGCAACCGCAGTGCTCGCATGTCGGCACGCTGCGGACGAACGCGGCGGACGGCGGCCCATACGGCGAGACCTACGGCCGCGAGATCGTCAACCCGAACGAGGGCGATGTCGTGGCGCCGGTGCCACACGAACCGCTCGACATCCTGCCGCCCGCACAGCAGGTCGCACTGCTCACGCTGACCACGTGCCACCCGCAGTTCTCCGACCGGCAACGGCTGATCGTGCACGCAGTGCTGACCAACCAGTTCCCGAAGACGGCCGACGCCACGTATGCCCAGTTGTTGCAGGCGATCGGGGAGGCATAGATGTACGGCTGGATCTGGCGTCACCTCCCCGGGCCGCTGGGCGCGAAGCTGGTGCTCGCGCTGCTCCTGGCCCTGGGAGTGATCGCACTGCTGCTGTTCGTGGTCTTCCCCTGGCTGGAACCGATGCTCCCGTTCAACCAGGTCTCGGTCCCGAACTAGGAGCGTTCGGGCTGTTGCCACTCCTGCGCTCCGGGAACCAGAAATGAGCCCCGCCGCCACCGCCGGCGTTAGCCCTGGTCTTCGCGGCATGCTCCGCCTGCCCTTGCCGAATGCCTCATCCATGCAGGTGGAAGCAGGTTCCGGGCTTCCGGCCGTGAAGAACGCCGATCCCGCTGGAGCCATCTCCGGTGGCAGGGAAGCGCCTAGAGGGCATTGGATAGTCTGGCGTTCCGCAGCTACGAGAGACGCCAGGTGCAGACCACGTCTTCGTCATCCGCGCCAGGGCCGGCACTCTCGTGGTGCTTCCTTCGACTGGCGGTCGGGTTGCCGAGGATCCGGCCAGTGCGGCGCTTTTGAGAGAAGGCGGGTCAGCATGGCCGCGGCGGACGAGGCGAACGACCATCGACACTCGATGAGGTCCACTACCACCCGCTGGGTTTCGTGGACGTCGGCTGCGACGGTCATGGCCGTTGGTCTGCTGGTCTACGTCGGGGCATCGATCGTGTTCTGGGCCGACTACGAGATCTACCCCGTCTCTTCTCCGACATGAGCAACACCGTGCAGTCCGGAGACGATGTGATCATCACCGTGACCGCTGATCGCGACGTGCAGCGGGGCGACATCATCGTTTTCGACGGGTCGTCCTGGTCCCTTGACGGGCCGTTCATCAAGAGGGTCGTCGCGATCGCCGGAGACACGGTGTCCTGTTGTGACCAGCAGGGCTGGATTCAGGTGAACGGTACGTCGATCTCCGAAGACTACGTCCGCCACGACGACCCTTGGGGCGACCAAGCCGGGCGGTTGCCGTTTGCGGATGTGCGGCTGACGAAGATCGGCTTCACCCGGAGGCTTCGGTTTGGGTCTTCTGGCGAAGTCTCTCATAGGGGGTTTGGCCGTCGAGTCCACCGT